>JBDSUN010000063.1:0-12149 GCA_039927735.1 Acidimicrobiales bacterium
TCTCGTGCAGCCTAGGCACAGCCGGGTGATCCCCCGGGTCGTCGTCTCGAGCGACCAGCCCGGCGGCAGACCGGCGCCATCGGCGTCGGCAGGATCGATCGTGCCGCAACGGTCGCACGTGGCCACGCCGGGCACGGTACCCGTGCCAGGCTGAGCACCGATGGCCGACGATCTCGTGCAACAGCTCCTCGAGGAGTCGGGGGCCACCGCCAACCGTGACGTGCTGCGCGACATCCTGCGCACCGCCCAGGGCCTGGCCGGGGACGGTGCTGACCGCCTCGACCTCAAGATCACCGCCGGAGCGTTGAAGGAGATGCGCGCCGCCTTCGCCATGTTCGCTCCGCTCAAGAACACCCCGAAGGTGACCATCTTCGGCTCGGCCCGGACGGCGTCGCACGATCCCCTCTACACCCAGGCTCGCGAGCTGGCACGCGACCTCGCCGAGGCCGGATGGTTCGTCATCACCGGCGCCGGTCCCGGCATCATGCAAGCCGGTGCCGAGGGGGCGGGGCCCGATCACGCCATCGGCATCAGCATCCAGCTGCCCTTCGAGGAGAAGCCGAGCGACATCCTCGCCGGCGGCGACCGGGTGGTGGCCATGAAGTACTTCTTCACCCGCAAGCTCATGCTCATCAAGGAGTCGTCGGCCTTCGTGTGCCTGCCGGGCGGCTTCGGCACCCAGGACGAGACCTTCGAGCTCCTCACCCTCCTCCAGACCGGCAAGGCCACCCCGGCCCCCGTGGTGCTCCTCGACATCCCGGGCGGCACCTACTGGACCAGCTGGGTGCGCTACATCGATGACGAGCTGGTCAGCGCGGGCCTGGTGTCGGCCCAGGATCACGACCTCTTCCTCGTCACCGACGATGCCGCGATGGCGGTGGCCGCAGTGCAGCGCTTCTGGCACAGCTACCACTCGATCCGCTGGGTCGGCGAGCGGCTCGTCATCCGGGTGCGCGTGGCCCCCAGCCCCGACGAGCTGGTCGACCTGAACGAGCGCTTCGCCGATCTCCTGATCGACGGGACCATCGAGGTCAGCGAGCCCCTCCCTGCGGAGGTGTCCGACCGCGACCACCTCGACCTCGCCCGCCTCGTGATGCGGTACGACGCCCGCAAGGCCGCCCGCCTGCGCGGCCTCATCGACGCCCTCAACGACCTGCCCAGCGCCGACCGCTGAGGTCAGTGCAGCCCGTCGAGGTCATCAGGCTCCCGTAAGATCCCGACGGCCTTGTCCACTGCCCGGCGCGCCCGAGCCAAGCGCTTCTCGTCGACGGGCAGCTCCCCGCCGCCGGCGTCGATGCTCTCCTTCAGGCGCTGGATCGAGAGGTCGGTCAGCTCGTCGGAGATCGTCTCCAACCGAGCCCGGATGTCGTCGAACTCGCCTGCCATCGCTCGGAGACTAGGGCACTACGATCCCCGGTCGTGCCCGACGATCTCCACGAGTGGATCTCCTTCGAAGACGCCACCGAGGAACGGACGTGGGTGTTCGACGTCACCTTCCTCACCAGTGCCTGGACGTGCATCTACGGGGCCGGTTGCCAAGGGGTGCTCACCGGGCCCGCCCCCGAGCTCGAGCAGGGGTGCTGCAGCTACGGCGCCCACTTCGTCGACGAGGCCGACGCCGCCGCCACCCTCGCCTACGCCGAGCGACTGACCCCAGACCAGTGGCAGCACCACGCCATCGGTCAGCGCAAGGCGGGCACCACCAAGGTCAGCAAGGCGGGCGAGATCACGACGCGCCTCGTCGACGGGGCCTGCATCTTCCTCAACCGACCCGGGTTCGAGGGCGGGATCGGGTGCGCCCTGCACAAGGCCGCGCTCGAGGCCGGGGAGCGACCGCTCGACTGGAAGCCCGACGTCTGCTGGCAGCTCCCGTTGCGCCTCGACGACCACACCGACGACACCGACGGCCACGTCACCTCGACGTTGCGAGAGTGGAAGCGACGTGACTGGGGCGCCGGCGGCTTCGAGTTCCACTGGTGGTGCACCGATGATGCCCTTGCCTTCGTCGACCCCGCTCCCGTCTACGAGACGATGCGGGACGAGATCGTCGAGATGGTGGGTCAAGTCGCCTACGACCAGCTCGTGGAGCATGTAGCGGAGCGGGGGCAGGAGCGGTACCTTCCCCATCCGGCGCTGCGCCGCCGCTAGCGAACGACCAGGAACGGACTGACGGACGATGATCTTCACCGCCGAGGAGCTGGGCCTCGCCGCCAAGCGCAACGGGCTCCACTTTCCCGAGCACGTGCTCGACCAGCTGGTGGCGGCCATCGACTCAGGCAAGCACGTCGTGCTCACCGGGCCTCCGGGGACGGGCAAGACGACCCTCGCCTACCTCACCGCCGAGGTGGCCCAGAAGTCCATGCTCTGCACGGGCTACCTCCCCACCACGGCGACAACGGAGTGGACGACCTTCGAGACCATCGGTGGCTTCCAGCCGACCTCGGAGGGTCTGATCTTCCGGCCGGGCATGTTCGTCGAAGCCATCGAGAGCGGACGCTGGCTGGTCATCGACGAGCTCAACCGCTCCAACTTCGACCGCGCCTTCGGTCAGCTCTTCACGGTGCTGTCCGGTCAGGCCGTCGTCCTGCCCTTCAAGCGAGGGGGCCGCACCCAGCCCATCTCGCTGGTGCCGCCGGGGGTCGAGGCTCCCGATGACACCGATCCCGTCCGGTTGCCGGCGTCGTGGCGGATCCTCGCCACCATGAACGTCTTCGACAAGAACCTGCTGTTCGAGATGTCCTACGCGCTGATGCGACGGTTCGCCTTCGTGGAGGTCACGTGTCCCTCTGAGGCGGCCTACCACGAGCTGCTGGAGGGTCCCGGCGACATCGTGCGCGAGCTGCTCGCACTGCGCCGCTTCCGCGACCTCGGTCCGGCCGTGTACCTGGACGCCGCCAAGTTCGCCGCCCGACGCCTCGAGGATGAGCCCTCCAGGAGCCGGTTGCTCTACGAGGTCTTCTACGGCTACTTCCTCCCGCAGTTCGAGGGCATCGACGACGAGCGGGCCCTCGACCTCTACCACACCGTCGCCGAGCTCCTCGATGACGCCGAGCGGGCCGAGGCCCGACGCACCATCGGCGAGGTGCTCGGTACCGCCCTCCCCGTCTGATGCCGGACTACGGCGTCGTGCCGGGGACAGGGACTGCAGTCCTCCTGCAGCGGCTGGCCCGGCCGTACGACCCCGAGCGGGTGGCCTCCGCCCTCCTCGGGCTGCCCCCGCGGGTGACCCGCCAGCTGGTCGGCGCGGTGCTGGCCACCAGCGCAGAGGCGGAGGGGCTCCTCTCGGCCATGCCGAGCATCGTCCGGTCGATGGCCATCGCCACCACGGATCGAGCGGAGCGCTGCGTGGGCGAGATCCGAGGCCCCGTGCTGTGGGCGGAGACGATGTCGGCCCGATCGAGCTCGGCTGGCGATCCCGGCCTGTTCGTGTGCGCCACCACCACCAAGGCCTACGACACGGCGGAGAACCGCACCCTGAAGGCTGCCCTCGACGTCATCCGCCGGGCGGGCCGGCACGCGGACGTCGGCACGGACGGCTACGGCGACGACGTCATCCGGCGAGCCCGTCACAACGGCCAGCAGGCGGCTCGCCTCCTCGAGCACCAGACCCTCTCCCAGGTGCCCGTCACCCGCCCGAACGGCCGCATGCTGCAGCGCACCCGCAACAGCACCCGCCGCCACACCTACCGCCCGGCCTTGGCCATGCTGCAGCGGGCCGGGCAGCCCCTCGGTCCGGCCGATGTCAGCGCCTTCGCCGACGAGCGCACCCGCGCCCAGCACGATCTGCTGGCGGCGACCCTGCAGCACCTCGAGGGCGTCACGGGGGAACGTCTGGTCCTCCGCAGCGACCACGGTGGCCTCTCGGCCGGCCGGGTCACCTTCCACCACCCCGGGGGGCGGGGCGATGCCGGCCACCTCGACGGGATCGAGATCGACGGGGTGCTCCTCGACGTGCCGTCCCCGCTGCACTGCGACGTCGGCGAGGCCCGGGCACTGCTCCAAGGGCGGGGCGCAGGCCGACGCACGGTCCTGGCACTGGGTGCCGACGACGTCGAGGCGGCCGTGGCGCTGGCACTGGGCCAGTGACCTGAGGAGCTACGAGCCCGGTTCGGGATCCTCCACCGGTTCGTCGTCTAGAGCGCCGTACTTGCGAGCAAGGGCGGTGTAGTCGTCCTCGTCCGTGTCGGTGTCCGAGTCGGCATCGGTGACCGGCGCCGTCCGGACGGGCTCGGCAAAGAGAAAGTCCGGTCCAGACTGCTTGAGCTTGCGCGCTTCTTCGAAGCGGCGATGGCGTCCCTTCTTCACGGAACGGCTCCCGAGGCTCGCAGGGGTGAAGTGGTTGGCACCCTAGCGCGGGTCCTCTTGGATCGCGCACCTCGGACCCAACCCTAGGCTCTCGCCGTGCCCGGCTCCCCGACCTCCCCATGGTGGCGCTCCGGCGTCGTCTACCAGGTGTACCCGCGCTCCTTCGCCGACGCCGATGGCAATGGCGTCGGCGACCTGGAGGGGGTGCGGCAGCACCTCGACCACCTGGCGTGGCTGGGCGTCGACGCCGTCTGGCTCTCGCCGTTCTACCGGTCGCCCATGGCCGACTTCGGCTACGACGTGGCCGACTTCTGCGAGGTCGACCAGCTCTTCGGGGACCTGGCCGGCTTCGACCGCCTGCTGGCCGATGCCCACGCCCTCGGCATCCGGATCGTGGTCGACCTGGTGCCGAACCACACCTCCGACCAGCACCCCTGGTTCCAGGCCGCCCGGTCCAGCCGCGAGGATCCCCAACGGGATTGGTACGTGTGGCGCGACGGCGGTGGCCGGGACACCCCACCCAACAACTGGCTCGGCGCCTTCATCGAGGACGGCGCTGCGTGGACCTGGGACGAGCGCACCGAGCAGTGGTACCTGCACCAGTTCCTGCCCCAGCAACCCGACCTGAACTGGGACAACCCGGCGGTGGTGGAGTCCATGCACGACGTGATGCGTTTCTGGCTCGATCGGGGTGTCGACGGCTTCCGCATCGACGTCGTGCACTGCATCGGCCGAGACCCGGCCTATCCCGATGACGAGCCGCCGTGGTCCGAGATCCCCCACTGCGCCTCCAACGAGCACCCCAGCACCCACGGCCACATCCAGGCCATGCGACGCCTGGCGGATGCCTACGACGGCGATCGGGTGCTCATCGGCGAGACCGCCCTCCCCGGCACCCAGTGGGTCGCCCCGTACTACGGCAACGACGACGAGCTGCACCTGGCCTTCAACTTCGCGGCCACCCGCGCGGCGTGGGATGACGCCGTCTGGCGCAAGCGGATCGCCCGCATCGAGGAGCTCCTCGACCCTCGCGGCGCCTGGCCGTCGTGGGTGCTCTCCAACCACGACATCCCTCGACACCGCACCCGCCACGGTGGCAGCGAGGCGCGCGCCCGGGCCGCCGCCGTCATCCTCCTCACCCAGCGAGGCACCCCCTTCCTCTACGCCGGCGAAGAGCTCGGCCTCGAGGACGCCGTCGTCCCGCCGGAGAGGGTCGTGGACCCGGGCGGACGCGACGGGTGCCGGGCCCCGGTCCCGTGGACGTCGAGCCCCGACCACGGGTGGGGACCCGAGCCCTGGCTCCCCTTCCCGCCCGAGGCGTCGACCCGCTCGACCGAGGCGCAGCGCGCCGACCCCGGATCGGTGCTGCACCTCTACCGGCGACTGCTCCAGGCCCGACGGACCAGCCCCGCGCTCTCGGTCGGCGACCAGGCGATGCTCGACGCCCCGGCCGGGGTCCTGGCCTGGCGTCGCACCCACGACGGTGACACCCGCGCGGTGCTGGTCAACATGAGCTCAGAGCCGGTCGCGGTAGAGGTGACCGGCACCATCGTGGTGGCCAGCGACGGGATCGGCGAAGGCAGGCCCTTCCGGGGACAGCTGGCGCCGGACACCGCCGTCATCCTTCGGTGAGGGCCACCCCGGAGCGGGTCTCGAGCCGCAGCCGTCCCTGACCGTCCACGGCCAGGGACGCCTCGCCGGCGGCCAGCGCCCGGATCGGCTCGCCGACCACGTCATGGCGCCAGCCGGTGGCCAGCCGGCCCCCGTCACCCATCAGCAGGGCTTCGATGTCGGATCGGGTGGCGAGGATGGCGGCATCGATGTCGAGGTCCCGGGCGCGCTGGGCCGCCCAGGCACTGACCAGCGAGGCCGCGGCTCGGCGACTCCGGTCGACGCCCTCGCTCGGTGGCACCTGGACGTCATCCAGCGGGAAGGCGACACCCTCAGCCACGACACCGAGCAGCTCGCGCCCGGGGCTGCCCTTGCGCTTGCCCTCGTCGAGGCCGCGCACCCGGCGGAGGTCGTCCTCGGTGGAGGGCGGGCGCTGAGCCATGGCCACCAGGGCGAGGTCGGCGAGGAGGAACCGCACCGGACGATCGAGCTCGGCTGCCCGTCGCTCCCGCCATGCCGCCAGCACCTGGGCCACCGCCGCCGCCCGGCCCCGCAGCGAGCGCGCCTCCTTGATGCGCCACCAGGCCCGGTCGGGCACCTGGCCGCTGGTGGGCCGGATGCGGTGCACCTCGCACTCGTCGGTGGCCCACTCGAGCCGGCTCCGCTCCTCCAGCTTGGCGACGATCCGGTCGTGCAGCTCGTGGAGGTGGACGACGTCGGAGGCGGCGTACAGCACCGCCCCCTCCGGCAGCGGGCGGGCCAGCCAGTCCGTGAGGCGATCGGCCTTGGGCAGCTTCAGGCCCAGCTCGCCCTGCACGAGACCGGCCAGGCCCACGCTGCTGTAGCCGACGAAGCCCGCCGCCACCTGCGTGTCGAAGAGTCGGGTAGGGAGGGTGCCGCAGACGCGCGCCAAGATCTCGAGGTCCTGGCTGGCTGCGTGCATCACGCACAGCCCCGGTCCCGCCAGCACGGTCGCCAGCGGGGCCACGTCCACCGCAAGGGGGTCGACCACGGCCACCCCGCCCGGCCACGACAGCTGCAGCAGGGCCAAGCGTGCGTGGTAGGTGCGCTCGCGGTGGAACTCCGTGTCCAGGCCGTACACGTCGACGGTGGCCAGCTCGGCCACCAGCTCCGCGAAGGCCGCGTCGCTGTCGATCCAGGCGTGGGTGCCGGCACCGGCCACGGCGGTCACGCCGGGTCGGCCCCGCTCCCCGCCTGTCGGTCGACCGGCTGGCCGGCGTCGATCCAACCGAGGGTGCCACCGGCCACGTTCACGGCATCGATCCCCTGGGACCGGTAGTGCTCCACCGCCTTGGCGCTGCGGCCGCCGCGAGCGCAGATCACGTACACCGTTCCCTCGGTGGGGACCTCGCCGACCCGGTCGGCCACCTCGCCCAGCGGGATGTGGCGGGCGCCGGCCACGTGGGCGTCCTGGTACTCGTCGTCCTCCCGCACGTCGATGAGGGCGGCCCCGGCCTGCCGCTGCACGGCCAGCTCCACCACGTCGATCTCCGGGATGTCCATCGGCGACGAGGCTAGGTCGTCCGGGGTGTCGGCGTCGGCGACCGCCGCCGGGTCGAGCCCGTGGACCTGGATGAGGTCCAGCCCGATTGCGCCACGCTTGAGCGATCGGGCGCCGCCGTCGTAGGCGGCCTCGAGGGAGGAACGAGCCGATCGTCGCCACGCCGCGTGGGTCCACTGCAGGGTTCCGTCCACCACGGGCACGGCGGCCAGCACGTCGGGCCCGGCGGCCTCGAGCGCGTCGACGACGGTCCGCACGGCGTGGGAGCTCGGGTGCAGGAGGTCGCACGCCAGCACCACGACGACGTCGGCTTCGGCGTGGCTCAGGGCGGTGAGGGTGGCGGGAAGCGGGCCACCCCCCGGCCGATCGTCTGGCACCACGCCCAGCCCGAGTCGACCGAGCGCATGAGCATCGCCGCCGACGGCCCAGACCTCGGAGGCTCCCGCGGCGTTCAGCGCGTCGGACACCCGGCGGGCCATGGCCACGCCCTTGACGAGGATCTGTGCCTTGTCGCGTCCCATCCGTCGGCTCTCACCGCCGCACAGCACGACACCGGCGAAGGCGGTCACCCGGCGTCGCCGGGCCCTCCGCCGTAGCGCGCCTCCACCCCCCGGCTCTCACCGTGCTCGGCCACGGCCGCCCCCAGGTCGGCGACGAAGGCCGTCGCCACCGTGGCGTGGTAGGGGGACAGCATGAGGTGGAGGCCGCCCTGCTGCCGGTCGAGGTGCCAGCCCCGGTCGTCCATGACGTCCCCGATGGCGCTCATGTCGTGGACGTCGGAAGCGATCTCCATCACGCCCATGACGGGCGCGCCGGTGATGCGCAGCCCGTCGATGGCCTCGATCCCCGCTCGGAAGAGGCGGGTGGCATCGAGCACCTGGGCGGCCAGGCGGAGGTAACCGGCCTCGCCCAGGTGGCTGACGGTGGCCCAGGCGGCTGCGATCGGTGCGCCGGGGCGGGTGCCGGCGGTGGTGGCGGAGCCGTAGACGCCCCCGGGCCAGGCGTCGTAGATGAAGTACTGGTGCTTCAGCAGATCCCGGCTGCGGTGGAGGAGCAGCGACACCCCCTTGAAGCTCCAGCCGTACTTGTGGATGTCCGCAGAGAGGGAGGTGACGCCTGGCACCCGGAGGTCCCACGGTGGCACCGGCTCACCGAGCCGTTCCCAGAACGGCAGCAACCACCCTCCGAGGCAGGCGTCGACGTGGCACAGCACGTCGCGCGACGAGGCCAGCGCCGCCAGGTCGGGGATCGGGTCCATGACGCCGAACGGGTAGCTGGGCGCCGATCCGACGAGCAGGGCGGTGCGGTCGGTGAGGGCATGGGCGGCGGCGGCTGGATCGAGGCGCCCGTCGGCGGCGACCGGCACCAGCACGTGCTCGACATCGAGGTAGTGCGCCGCCTTCGCGAAGGCCGGGTGAGCCGTGGTCCCCGTCACCAGCTGGGGTTCGGCGATGCCTCGCTCCTGGCGAGCGTGCTCGCGCGCCACCTGGACGGCCAGGAAGATGCTCTCGGTCCCGCCGGAGGTGAGCTTGCCGGCATCGGCGGACCCGCCGAAGAGGTCGGCGGCCATCCCCACCACCTCCTGCTCCATCTTCAGCAGGCTCGGGAAGGCGAACGGGTTCAGGTAGTTCTCGTGGAGGTAGTCGTGGGAGACAGCCTCCAACAGGCGCTCGAGCTCTGGGTCGGCGGGGTTGTAGACGAGGCTGAAGGTGCGGCCGCCCCGCCAGTCGGCGTCGTCGCCGCGACCCGCCCGGATCTCGGTCAGCAGGTCGTCGACCGGTCGTCCCTCGGCCGGGAAGCCCGGCGCCATCAGCTGCGCTCCGACGGCGGCCAGGCCGGGTCGAGCTGCCGCAGGAAGTGGGCGCAGCGCTCGGCCTCGTCATCCTCCCCGATCTCCGCTGCGGTCCGCTGCAGGCCAGCAAGGGCCCGGAGGAACCCTCGGTTGGTCTCGTGCTCCCAGCGCACGTAGCCGCTCCCCCGCCACCCGTTCGCCCGCAGGGTGTCGAGGCCTCGGTGGTACCCCACCCGGTAGGCGGCGTACTGCTCGATCACATCGCGGCCGGCGTCGCCGAGCCGGGACCAGCCCTCGAGCGAGCGGGGCGATTCGGCCACGACGGCCGCCAATGCGGCGCGACGGTCCTCGGGGGCGCCGGCCTGGGCCTCGGCCAGCGCCGAGCGGACCTCGGCCGGTTCGGGGGCGATGACGGTCTCGGGCGGACCGGACGGCGTGAGCGTGACCTCGGACATGGGCGGACCCTACCGACCTCCCGTCCCAGGGTCGCGGCGCAGGTACCCTCGCCGTCGTGCCGCTCGCTGCGACGCCCGCCTGGTTCGCCGACAACGTCGCCCAGATCACCCTGGTGCCCCTGCTCGTGCTGAGCTTCCTGGTCGTCCGCCTCGTGCAGAAGGCGATGCTGCGGCTGTTCCTGCTCGGCCTCATCGCGGCGGTCGGCCTCTTCGTCTACGTCAACCGCGACCCGCTCCAGGCCTGCGCCCGCACCTGCGAGTGCCAGATCGCCGACCGCGAGGTCAACGTCCCGATCTGCGACCCCGATCTGGAGCTGTAGCGTCGACGAGCTCACGGAGAGCAACACGTCCGGCCCTCGGGGCGTCACGGGGCGCTGGCCAGGTGGATCGCTCGGCGGATGAGGTTGGCGAAGGCGGCGGGGTCGGAGAGGTGGACGCCGTGGTCGGCACCGTCGATGACCACCAGCTCGCCCTGAGGCAGCACATCGGCCAGACGGCCGGCCGCCTCCTGGTGGTGGGGCCGAGAGCGGGTGCCGTGGCCGATGACGGCCGGCATGGTGATCTTCGCCGGGTCATACGGGGACGGCGCCGGGCTGCGGATGGAGCGGAGCTCGGCGACCAGAGCGGGGCCCTCCTGGCGGCGCTGCTCCTTGGTGCGCTCCGGCAGCGACTCCCAGCGGTCGTCACCGATCATGCGACGCATGAACCGCTCGGCGGCCACCCCCGCCTCCGTGGCGCTGGCCATGGCCGCGGAGCCGGCCGTCCCCGACGGCCACCCCGGCAGCCAGGGCATGGGTGACTCGTAGCTCACCACCGCCCGCACCCGCCCGGGCGATCGCTGGGCGTAGGCCAGCGCGATCACCCCGCCCAGGCTGTGACCGGCCACGATCGAGGGACGGCCGCCCACCACCTCGGCCAGGTCGTCGACCTGCTCGTCGAAGGAGGTGCAGGCCCCGACCTCGATCGACTTGGCGTAGCCGCGTCGGTCGTAGCGCACGACGGTGAGGTCCTCCAGCAGCCGCTGCACCCGCAGGAAGGCGGAGCTCCGATCGAGGGAGCCGTGCACGAGGACGACCCGCTCGGCACCCGCCGCGCCCTCGTGCACTGCTGCGAAGATGCCGGTCACGGCGCTGGAGACTAGAACCCTCCTCTCATGGAGCTGCTCCTCATCCGCCACGGCCTGCCCGTCCGCGTCGACGAGGGGACGGTGGCGGGCCCGGCCGACCCGGACCTCTCCGAGCGGGGGCTGGCCCAGGCCGCCGCCCTGGCCGACTGGCTCATCGGGGAGGCCATCGACGCCATCTGGGTGAGCCCGATGCGGCGGGCCGCTCAGACAGCCGCCCCTCTCGTGCAGCGACTCGGGCTCCCCGTGGTCATCGACGAGGACATCGCCGAGTACGACCGCGACGCCGCCAGCTACATCCCGATCGAGGAGCTCAAGGCCGCCAACGACCCACGGTGGCGCGAGGTACCCGAGCAGCCCGAGCACTTCCAGGCGGTGGTGGTGGCGGCCATCGAGCGCATCGTCGCCGCCCATCCTCGCCAGCGGGTGGCCGTCGTCTGCCACGGTGGCGTGATCAACGCCTACGCCGCCCACGTTCTCGGCATCGCCGACCCGCTCTTCTTCCTCCCGCAGTACACCTCGATCAGCCGGGTGTTCGCTGCCTCCACGGGTGAGCGGAGCGTCGCCAGCCTCAACGAGACCGCCCACGTGCGCGGCCTGCTCTGAGCGCGAGCTAGGACGCGGCGAGGGGTCGGTCCCCCCGAACCGACCCCTCGAAGCAGCTGCCCCCCAACAGCAGGGCTGCGCAAAACTTAGCTCAGCTCCTCGGCACCTGGATCCAGGGGACGTCCTTGTCGTTGCGAACGTCGCCCGGCAGGCCGAGCACCCGCTCGCCGAGGATGTTCTTGGCGATCTCCGTCGTGCCGCCCTCGATCGAGTTGGCACGGGCCCGCAGGAACGCCTGCTGCGGGTTGGCCCACTGCATGGCGTGCTTGGGCCGCTCCATCGAATAGCCGCTGGGGAAGAGCATCCCCTCGGGGCCGAGCAGTCCCACGGTGAAGGCACTTATGTCCTTGTTCAGGTCGGCCGACATGGCCTTGCCGATGGAGCCCTCGGGGCCCGGGTTGCCGACCGAACGGAGCTGGCTGGCTCGGATGTTCGTGAGGCGCAGGGTCTCGGCGCGCACCCACAGGCGCATCAGGTCGTCTTTGGCGGCAGCGCCACCGTGGCCCCGCTCCTTCCAGATCTTCACGGCCTCGCCGATGAACCCGGCCCCCTTGCTGGGGATCCCCCCGCCGATGGCGACCCGCTCGTTCATCAGGGTGGTGAGCGTGACCCGCCAACCCTCACCCACATCGCCGAGCCGCTCCGTGTCGGGGATCTTCACGTCGGTGAAGTAGACCTCGTTGAACTCCGCTTCACCGGTGATCTGATAGAGCGGTCGCACCTCGACGCCGGGTG
>JBDSUN010000064.1:0-31243 GCA_039927735.1 Acidimicrobiales bacterium
CGACGTGGGGTCCGAGCCGCTGCACCAGCGCCCGGATCGGCGCCACCAGGACGCGGGGTGCCCGCTCGGGGTCGCGCAGGCGCCACATGGTGCGCAGCCGCCGGCCCATCGTCTCCACCGACGGCGACACCCGCTCGAAGGGCAGCGTCTCCCAGGCCGGGAAGGTGTCGACGGCATCGTTGCCGAGGTAGGCCCGCAGGTCGTTGGCCACCCGGTCGGCATCGCCGGTGGTGGGGGCCGCCACCACGATCGGCCGTCGGGACGACAGCGTGGCCAGCCCGGCGATGGCCAGCGCTCGCGCCGGCTCTGGGACGGCCAGGACCGCCGAGGACCGGCCGAGCACAGACGCGAGGCCAGGCTCCTCACGCAGCAACGGGGGGAGATCACGGAGCAACATCGAAGCGCTCAGGCTACCGGTGCCGACCCGAGGTCCAGCGGGCTCGTGACCGAGGCACCGAACGGCCCCGGGGTGGGAAGCGGTCGCCTACGCTCCCGAGCATCGCCAGCACCGACGACCTCGCCTCGCAGCTCGAGCGGCTCTTCGACAGCCAACCGGTCGTCGGCGAACCCGTCGAGGCGCCCGGACCGGAGCCGGTGAGCACGGCGGAACCCGACGCGATGGCGGCGCCGGGACCGAGCGGTCGTGGTCTTGATGGCGCCGCGGTGATCGAGGCCCTGCGCCGCGAGATGGACGTCCTCCGCCAGCAGCTGGATGTCGCCTTCGACGAGGTGGTTGGGCGCGTCGACGGGGTCGAGCTCCGATTGACGGCCCTGCGCAGCGCCATCGACGAGGCCGTTGCGGCCAGCCATCAGACGCGTCCGCCCGACCCCGCGATCGTCGACCTCGGTTCTGTGGCCGCCCGACTGGGCCAGCTCGACGAGCGCCTGGCCACCAAGCTGACGGAGAGCCGGATCCGGCTCGAGGGTGGGCTCGATCAGCTCCACCATCAGATCGCCGAGCTCCGTGACGCCCCCATCGAGCTCGACACCCGCACCCTGGAGGACGCCGCGCATCGGGAGTCCCTCCGCAACGCCGCCGACATCGCCACCTTGCGCCAGACCGTTGAGAGGCTCACCGAGGCCGTGCGTCGCCAGAGCGAGGACCTCGCCGAGCTCCGCACCACCCTCGGTTGGATCAAGGAACGTCTCCTTCGCTGAGCGTGTCGAGGACTCGCTAGAGGCGTTCGACGTTGCCGGCGCGGGGAAGGCGGGCCTTGGTGTCGAGGACGTAGCAGGCCTGGGACACGATGGTGGCGGGGTCGAAGGCGTCGTGGTCGACGAGAAGGACGACGGCGTCGGCTCGGGCCAGCTCGCCGGGAGACGCCTCGACGGGGGTGACGCCGGGAGGGAACCGGTCCGGGGCGACGTGAGGGTCGGCGGCCACGAGGTCGGCGCCGAGCTCGGCCAGCAGCGCGGCCACCCGGTGGCTGGGGCTCTCCCGCCAGTCGCCCACGTTGGCCTTGAAGGAGATGCCCAGCAGCAAGATGCGGCTCCCCCGGATGGCCTTGGCCTGGTCGTTGAGGGCCACCATCAGCCGACGTACGACGTAGTCAGGCATGTGCTCGTTCACATCGTTGGCCAGCTCCACGAAGCGAAAGCTCTGCCCGGTCCGGCGCTTCACCTGCCAGCTCAGGTAGCTCGGATCCACTGGTAGGCAGTGGCCGCCCACGCCGGGGCCAGGAGTGAAGCGCATGTAGCCAAAGGGCTTGGTGGAAGCAGCGTCGATGGCCTCCCACACGTCGATGCCGAGGTCGTGGGCGAACACGGCCAGCTCGTTCACCAGGGCGATGTTCACGTGGCGGAAGGTGTTCTCCAACAGCTTGGTGAGCTCGGCCTCCTTCGGGGTGCTCACGGGCACGGTGGTGTCCACGATCTGGTCGTAGAAGTGCTGCACCTTGGCCAGGCTGGCGGCGTCGATGCCACTCACGACCTTGGGCGTGCTGACCAGCGTCCAGGTCCGGTTGCCCGGATCGATGCGCTCCGGGCTGTAGCCGAGGTGGAAGTCGTCGCCCGCCCGCAGACCGGAGCCGGCCTCGAGGATGGGGGCTAGGCGCTCCTCGGTGGTGCCTGGGTAGGTGGTGCTCTCCAGCACGACGGTGGCGCCGGCCGTGAGCAGCGGGGCGAGCTGGGCGCCGGCGCTGTCGATGAAGGTGAGATCGGGGATGCCTTCCCGCAAGGGGGTCGGCACCGTGATGACGGCCACGTCGAACCGCTCGATGCTGGCGAGGGAGGTGACGGCCCGGTACCGGCCAGTGGCCAGCGCGGCGGCCACGTCGGCATCCGAGATGTCCTCCACGAACGACGTGCCGGCCCCCAGCGCCTTGCTGCGGTGCTCGTCGAGGTCGTAGCCCACCACGTCGTAGCCCGCCGCCACTGCCCGCATCGCCAAGGGCAGCCCGACGTAGCCCTGCCCGACGATGATGGCGATCTCGGTGGTCATGTCTCCATGATGGTCGGTCGATGAGCGCCGCACGGTCGGGCGCCGATCGTCTGCCCCTACGCTGCGCGCATGGTCACCCTCCACACGTTCCAGCACGCCGGGTTCAGCTTCGACGTCGACGACCGCGGTGGCGACGGGAGCGGTGACGCCGTCATCCTGCTGCACGGGTTCCCGCAGACGAAGGCGTCGTGGCACCAGGTCACCCCGGCCCTCGTCGAAGCCGGTCACCGGGTGCTGGCGCCCGACCAGCGGGGCTACTCCCCCGGGGCCCGCCCCCCGGGCCGGCGGGACTACAGCCTCGACAAGCTGGTGGGCGATGTCCTCGCCCTGGCCGACGCCGCCGACGTGGAGCGCTTCCACGTCATCGGCCACGACTGGGGCGGCGCGGTGGCCTGGGGGCTCGGCGCCTCGGCCCCCGAGCGGGTCGCCTCCCTCACCTCGCTGTCCACGCCCCACGGCCGAGCCATGGCCACCTCGATGGTGACCAGCCTCCAGCTGCTGAAGTCCTGGTACATGCTCGCCTTCCAGCTCCCGGGGGCCCCCGAGAAGCTGATCGGCGCCGGCGGCGGCCAGCGGCTGCGAGCCCAGCTGCGCGACTCCGGTCTGCCGCCCGCCCAGGTCGACGCCAGCGTCGAGCTCATGACCTCCGGCGGCGCCCGGGGCGCTCTGAACTGGTACCGGGGCATGCCCTTCAGCCCGCCGGCCATGGCCGCCACCATCACCGTGCCCACCCTCTACGTCTACGGAGACTCCGACTTCGCCCTGGGCCGCAAGGCGGCCGACCTCACTGCCCGCCACGTCACCGGCCCGTACCAGTTCGAGGTCCTGGAGGGCGTCGGCCACTGGATCCCCGAGGAAGGCGAGCGCCTCAACCCCCTCCTCCTCGCCCACCTGGCCCTCCACCCTGCCTGACCGCGACCGGTCCGTGCCTCAGGCGGGGTCGGGTCGGGCGTTGTAGCGGTTCATGGCCCGGTCGGGGCCGTCGCGGAGGATCAGCTCGACGGCATCGGCCGCCTCCTGCACGATGATGTCGAGCTCCTGGCGGTCGGCCTTGCCGGGTCGCTTCAGCACGTGGTCCACGCCCTGGGCTTTGCCGGGTGGCTTGCCGATGCCGAGACGGATGCGCACGAAGTCGTCCGTGTGGAGGTGGGCCTTCACGGACTTGAGGCCGTTGTTGCCGGCCAGCCCGCCGCCCACCTTGACCTTGAACGTGCCCACCGGCAGGTCGAGCTCATCGTGCACGATGACGAGACGATGGGGATCGTCGATGCCGTGACGACGCACGAGGGGCGCCACGGCCTCACCGGAGAGGTTCATGTAGGTGAGGGGGATGGCGAGGGCCAGGCGCTTCTGGCCCACGGTGATCTCGTCGACCATGGCCCGCTCCTTGCCCGTGCGGAGCCTGGCCCCGTGGCGCTCGGCGAGGAGGTGAACCACCTCGGCCCCGACGTTGTGGCGGGTGCCCTCGTACTCCGCGCCCGGGTTGGCCAGGCCGACCACCAGCAGGTCAGCTGGGGTGCCCCGGCGCTCGGCAGCCTCGCTCCGTCGTCGTCCGAACACCTAAGGGCCCGTGCTCAGTGGCCGGTCAGCCGTCGTCGCCGCCGGCGGCGTCGGCGTCATCGGAACCGCTGGCCTCGGCGTCGTCTCCACCCTCGCCCTCGGCAGCCTCGCCGTCGGGCTCGACGTCCTCACCGGTGTCGCCGGCCACCTCGGCCTCGGCCGCGGCCATGTCGGCGTCGGACACGCCATGGCTGGCGGTGACCACCGGATCCTCCGGGTCGATGGGCGTGGTGACGCCGTCCGGCAGGGTGATGTCGCTCACCCGCATGGCCTCGCCGATCCGCAGACCGGAGATGTCGACCGACAGGCCCGAGGGGATGTCGGCCGGCTTGGCGGTGATCATGAGGGCCTGCAAGACCTGGTCGACCACACCGCCCTCGCGGCCGACGAGCTCGGCTTCGCCTTCGAGGTGGATGGTGACCTCGACGTCGACGGTCTTGTCGAGGTCGACGCGGATGAAGTCGATGTGGAGCACGTTGCGGCGCACGGCGTGGCGCTGCATGTCCTTTACCAGGGTGGGCGTGCGGGTGCCGTCGATCTCGAGGTTGATGACGGCGTTGAGGCCCTGCTCGGTGATGAGGGCGGCTCGCAGCTCACGCCACTCCACCGTGAGGGTGACGGGGTCGGCCCCGAGGCCGTAGACCACGCCGGGGATCTTGCCCTGGTTGCGGAGGCGGCGAACGGGGCGGGTGCCCTGCGGGGGGCGCGGGGTCGCCTGGAGGATGATCTCGGCCATCGGAACTGCTCCTACGTCTGAGATCGCGCCGGAGCGCAATGTCGATCGGTTTGCTGGACCGGGGGAGGCTACCGGGCGGTCCCGGCGAGCGGCCAACCCTCAGGCGCGGCCGACGGCCTCTGCTGCGGCGCCCGCAGCTCTCACGGCCTCGTCGGCTTCGGCTCGAGCCTGCTGCGCCTCGGCTTCGGTTGCCTCCGCCGCATGCACGAGCCGGGCGGCTTCCCGGGCCAGACGGTCGGCCGTGCGCTGCCGTCCGGCTCGCTCCTTGAGGCGGAGGCGCTCGGCGGCCCGCTCGGCCTTGGCCGCCACCGCCTGCTCCTCGGCCACCTTCGCCTGCTCGGCCTCGGCTTCGGCACCAGCAGCGTCGTCGTCGTCCGGCGCAAGGTCCGGGACCACCCGGAGGGCCGCCTGGGACAGGGTGGGCTTCTTCTGGGCGGCCTCCTTGGGCGCGCGGGCGGGCCGGGGGGCGACAGGGCTGCCGTCCACCTCGAGGCCGAAGCCGAAGCCGGGCTGCTCGTGGTCGGTGCTCAGCACGCCCCGCTCGAGCTGGCCGGCCACGTCGCCGTCGAGTGCCGCCACCCGGAGGGTGGCCAGCAGCGCCGACCGCTGGGCGTCCACCCGGCCGCCGAGGTGAGCGGCCGCGGCCTGCACCACTTCGTTGGCGGCCTGGCGCTCGGTCTTGGTGGCTGCCCGCAAGCCAGAGGGATCGCCCGCCCCGGCCCCCTCCGACGCAGCGCGCAGCTCGACACCGGCCTCGATGGCCCTGGTCACCAGAGCCGGCTCGGTGCGGGCCACCTGGTTCAGGGCCCACGCCGCCGCGCTCGGCCGGCGGAGGGCGAGGACGGTGGTGGCGTCGAGCTTGCGGCTCTCCTTGCGCAGCTGCTTGGCCAGGGCGTTGCGGGCGGCGACGAAGGTCTCCGGCGCGAGGGCGTAGAGCGCGTCGGCCTCCTCCATGCGCGCAGCGTAGGCAGCGGACGGGGTGCCGGCCGCCCCGATGGGCCAGACTCGCGGACCCATGGCCGACCCCGCCCCCACGGTGCTGACCGGTGTCTACGCCGTCGTGCGCGATCTGCTCCAACGGTCCTACGGCCTGTTCCCCGACGAGCTGGTGCCCGTCATGAGCGAGCTCGTCGAACAGCACACCGGGGCGACCCACCTCGAGCTCCTCCTGGTTGACCTCGACCAGCGGGAGCTGCGGGGCCTCGGCCGGGCCGGCCACGAGGGTTCGTCGTACCCCATCCTGGAGAGCGCCCCTGGCCTGGCCTTTCGCGACGAGGTCCCGGTCGCGCAGCCGATCGACGGCCGTCGCCAGCTTTGGCTCCCGGTGCTGGACTCGGCCGAACGCCTCGGCGTCCTTGGCCTTGTCGATGACAGCTCCGCCTCCATCGACGACTGGCTGGTGCTGAGCTCACTGGTCGGCGAGCTGGTCATGGCCAAGCAGGACTACGGCGACCACATCGCCATCGCTCGGCGCCGTGAACCTGTGACCCTGGCCGCAGAGATGCGATGGGCGATGCTCCCGCCGCTCATGTTCAGCTCGCCGCGCGTGTGCGTCGCCGGGATCCTCCAGCCCTCCCACCTCGTAGCCGGCGACGCCTTCGACTACGCCGTCGGCGACAACACGGCCCTCGTCGGGATCTTCGACGCCGTGGGCCACGACCTCCAGGCCAGCCGGGTGGCCAACCTGGTCGTCGGTGGGTTTCGCAGCGGTCGGCGCCGGGGGCTCACCGTCGTCGAGACGCTCACGATGATCGACGACACCGTCACCGTCGAGCTCGGCCAGAACCGCTTCGCCACCGCCCAGGTCGTGGAGCTCGACCTGAGTGCCGGCGTCGCCCGGATCCACACGGCCGGCCACCCGCCGCCGGTGCACCTCCGCATGTCTGGCCCGCCGGAGATCGTCGAGGTGCAGCCCGGCCGGCCCCTCGGCCTCGGCCCCAGCGAGTACGTCGAGACCACCGTGCAGCTCGAGCCCGGCGACGCTCTGCTGCTGCACTCCGACGGCATCTACGAGGCCCGCTCACCCGACGGCGAGGACTACGGCTGGGACCGCATGATCGACCTCGCCCAGGCCCTCTTCGCCGTCGAGACCCGCCCGCCCGAGGTGCTCCGCCAGGTCATCCACGACGCCATCGACTTCCAAGGCGACGACATCCGCGACGACGCCACCCTCGCCATGGTGCGCTGGCAGCCCAGCATCGTCGGCATCCCGTCGGCTCCCAGGGCCGAGAACGCCATCTTCCTCGACTGATCCGACCCTGCGTCCGCAGGAGCGAGCTCGTCCGCCTGGCGAATGCTGCTGACCGCAGCCGCTGGTCAGTTCTGGTTGGCGCCGTCGAAGATCTCGCTGACGGAGTTGTCTTCGAAGACGGCGTCGATGGTCTCGGCAAGGATCTTGGCCACCGAGAGCACCTCGATCTTGTCGATCTGCTTGTCGGGCGGCAGTGGCAGGGTGTTGGTGATGACCAGCCGGTTGATCGACGAGTTCTTGATGCGGTCGATGGCGGGGCCCGAGAGCACACCGTGGGTGGCCAGCGCGTAGATGTCGGACGCGCCCCGCTCCTTGAGCTGGTCGGCGCCGGCGCACAGCGTGGCGGCGGTGTCGATCATGTCGTCGATGATCACGCAGGCCCGGCCCTGCACGTCGCCGACGATCTCGATCGCCTCCACGGTGTTCTTCACGCCCTTCACGCGCCGCTTGTGCACGATGGCGAGATCGGCGTGGAGCACGTTGGTGTAGCGCTCGGCCACCTTCACCCGACCGGCGTCGGGGGACACCACCACGAGGTCCTCGGGGAGGTGGGCCTTGATGTAGTCGACCAGCACGGGCATGGCGGTGAGGTGGTCGACGGGGCCGTCGAAGAACCCCTGGATCTGACCGGAGTGCAGATCCACCGACATGAGGCGGTTGGTGCCCACCGCTGCGAACATGTTGGCGACGAGCTTGGCCGTGATGGGCTCCCGGCCCTCGGCCTTGCGGTCCTGGCGGGCGTAGCCGTAGTTGGGGATGACGGCGGTGATGCGCTTGGCCGACGCCCGGCGGGCGGCGTCGATCATGATCAGCTGCTCCATGATCACGTCGTTCACCGAGAGCTCCTCGGTGGCGCCGTGGGTCTGGATGATGAAGACGTCGGCGCCCCGCACGTTCTCACCGAGCTTGGAGTGGATCTCCCCGTTGGAGAACTCCACCAGGTTCGGGTGCCCGAGCTCCACGCCGAGGTGGTCGGCGATCTCGGCGGCCAACGGGAGGTTCGACCGCCCCGCCAGCAGGTGCAGCCTCTTCTTCGTGACCAGCTCCATGGGTCCCCTCAGCGCGTTGCGGTGCCCGAAGTGTAGAACGCGCCGGTGCGCGTGCCGGTCGGGAGATCCGTGCCGGGCTCCAGAGCGGCGTAGGGACCGACCACGCAGTCGTCCCCGATGGTGCTCAGGCGGGCCACGGTGTGCTCGAGGGTGGTGTGCTCGCCCACCGTGCAGTCCACGAGCCGGCAGCCCGGCCCGATCTCCACGCCGGCGCCGATGGTGGTGCGGCCCTGGAGGATGGTGCCCGGGAAGAGGGTCACGTCGGCGGCCAGCGACACGGTGGTGTCGACGTAGGTGGAGGCCGGGTCCACCATCGTCACGCCCCGGGCCAGCCACTCGGCGTTGGTGCGGGCCCGGAGCTCGGCCTCGGCGTGGGCCAGCTGGGCTCGATCGTTGATGCCGTGGGTCTCGTCGGCGTCGGCGGCCACCACCGTCACCACCCGGTGCCCGGCATCGGCCAGCACCTCCACCACGTCGGTGAGGTAGTACTCGCCCTGGGCGTTGTCCGGGTGCACCATCCGCAGCGCGGGCGCCAGCAGGCTGCGCCGGAAGCAGAAGATGCCGGTGTTGATCTCGTCGATCTCCAGCTCGTCGGGGGCAGCGTCGCGCTGCTCCACGATTCGGGCGACGCGGTCGTCCTTGCCCAGCCGCACGATGCGGCCGTAGCCAGTGGGGTCGCCGAAGCGGGCGGTGAGGATGGTGCAGGCGGCGCCGGAGTGGCGGTGCTCCGCCACGAGGTCGGCGACGGTGCGGGCCCGCAGCAGCGGCGTGTCACCCGGCAGGACGAGCAGGTCGACGTCGTCGTCGAGGTCGTCATCGGGCAGGCCGGTGAGGCCGACGGCCACGGCGTCGCCCGTCCCCCGCTGGACGGCCTGCTCCACGAACTCGAGGCGCAGGCCGGCACTGTCCTCGGTGAGCTTCTTGGTCACTCGCTCCGCCCCGTGGCCCACCACCACCACGGCATGGTCGATCTCGGCGGCCGGCAGCGCATCGAGGACGTACAGCACCATGGCCCGCCCGCACAGCAGGTGCAGCGGCTTGGGCCGGGTCGACCGCATCCGCGACCCCTCCCCGGCAGCCAGCACGACAGCGGACAGGCGACGTTCGCTCATGCGAACAGGTCTACCGCGCCCCGCCCCCGGCCAAGCGCACACCTCCAGGATCTGTGTGCGGAAATGCGCACCATGTGCGCACAGGCGCACACAGATCCTGGGGGGTCAGCCGAGGCGCTCGGCGTCGACGTCGCCCTCGACGACCTGGACGTAGTAGCGGCCGTCGAGGCCGTCGGCGGTGACGGTGTCGATGTCGACGGTCTCGCCGTCGCTGAGGACGACCGCGACCGAGGTGGTGTTGCTGGCGGCCTTGCCGAACACGACGGTCTGGTCGCCGAAGGTGGCGTCCTGGGGGGTGAGGGTGCAGGCGCCGGTGAGCTGGGCGCCGTCCTCGTAGAGAAAGGCGCAGAAGTCCCCCTCGACGTCGCGCAGGGCGTCGACCCGCCACTCGACGCCGTCGAGGGTGCCCTCGTCGAGGGTGACGGATCGCTCGGCATCCGGGTCCTCCTGCTGGTTGAGGGCGGCGCCTACGACGAAGCCGACGATCACCACCGCCGGCAGGAGCAGCGCGATGGTGAGGCAGCCGGGGCCTGAGCGCTTGGCTTCGGGGTTGGAGGGCATGGGCTCGGGGGGGAGGACTCGAACCTCCAACAGCCGGCTCCAAAGGCCGGTGTTCTGCCAATTGAACTACCCCCGATCGGGCAGCCCTCAGGCTACGTCAGCACCTCACGGAGCTTGAGGCGTCTTCCGGTGCGCACGATGGCGCGGCCGTAGATGGTCGACCCGAACCGGATGGTGAGCGCGATGGCCACCACCAGCAGTCCGAGGGAGACGGCCAGCTCCACCGGGCTGGTGACGCCGACCGCGACCCGGGTCGGCGTCATCAGCGGGGAGGTGAGGGGGACGTAGCTGAGCACCGTGCCCAGCGGGCTGTCGGCGGCGCTCTGGGCGACGAGGAAGGTGCCCACGAGGACGAAGGTGAGCGGCGTGACCGCGGAGCCGGCCTCCTCCTGGCGCTCCACCAGCGCTCCGAGGGCGGCGGAGAGCGTGAGGTAGAGGGCCAGGCCGAGCACGAACCAGGCGGCGCTCCCGGCCAGCGCTCCGCCCAGCCCCTCGGGCAGGTCACCCCCGAGGCCGAGCTTCACCACCACCGGGAGGAAGCCGGCCGCCAGGGTGCCGAGCCCGGCCAGGCCGACCCCCAGCACCTTGCCGAAGAGCAGCACGCCGGGGCGCACGATGGGCAGCAGCACCTCGCTGATCCGGTTGGCCTTCTCCACCGCCGTCCCGGTGGCCACCTGGGCCATGAGGCTGAGGAGGAGGATGTAGAGCACGAGCGACAGCACGAAGGACGCGGCCCGACGGGAGGTCGTCTCCTGCTGCACCTCTTGCAGGCGCGGCCCGGGGGCGGCGATGACGTCTTGGACCTCGGCCTCGCTCAGGCCGGCTGCGCCGAGCCGTTCGACGAGGGCGGCGGTGGACAGCGCCTGGCCGGCCGCCCCCACCAGCCGGTCGTTCTCGCCGGCCTGCACGATGATCCGGGGGTCGTCGCCGGCCACCACACCGATGTCGGCCTCGTCATCTTCCACCCGGCGCTGGGCGGTGGCGATCTGGTCGACGGTGGTGATGTCGAGCTCGGCGTCGAGGTTCTGCTCCAGGCCGAGCAGCGCCTCCTCGACGATGGGGGCGTCGCCCACCAGCACGATGTCGTAGCGGGTGGCGCCCTCGTCGCCGATGATCTCCGGCACGATCATGGCGGCGGTGGACCCCACCAGCAGCACACCGAAGACGGCCCAGAAGCTCTTGCGCCGGGCCGCCTCCCGCAGCTCCCGGCTGGCCACCAACCACACCAGCGACCGGTTGCTGCTCACCGTTCGCTCCCATGGTGGTCCTCGTCGTGGCGTGGCTGGTCGGGCTCGGCGCCGAGGACGGCGGCGTCAGCACCGGCGGCGTCGAGGAACAGCTCCGACAGGCTCGGCGCCTCCACCGCGAAGTCGGTGACGGTGACGTGCTGGCGCACCGCGTCGAGGACTGCGCCGGCATCGGTGCCCGGCGCCATCCGCACCCGGCAACCCGACGCATCGGTGCTGTCCACCTCCGCCTCGAGCCCCTCCACCCACGACGGCTCCACCTGTACATCGACGCGCAGGAAGCGGTCGGGGCTGTCGGCCTTCAGCTGGCGCACGTCGCCCTGCAGCACCACCGTGCCCTGGTGGATGAGGGTGATCGACTCGCAGAGATCCTCGACGAGGTCGAGCTGGTGGCTGGAGAACAGGAGGATGCGCCCGGCCCGCACGTGGTCGCCGATCACCTCGGACAGGAACGCCACGGCCACCGGGTCGAGGCCGGCGAAGGGCTCATCCAGCACGAGCACCTCGGGCTCGTGGACCATGGCGGCCGCCAGCTGCACCCGCTGGGCCATGCCGCCGGAGAGGTCCTCCACCTTGTCGCCGTGCCGGTCACCCAGGCCGAGGCGCTCGAGCAGCGCAACGGCCTGCGCCTCACCGGTGGCCTTGCCGAGACCGTGGAGGCGAGCGATCCAGGTGAGCTGGTCGAGCACCCGCATGTCCCGGTAGAGGCCGCGCTCCTGGGGCATGTACCCCCAGCCGCGCCGGTCGTCCTCGGTGGCCGGCCGGCCCTGCCACTCCACGGTGCCGGCATCGGGCTGGAGCACCCCGAACAGGATCCGCATGAGGGTGGTCTTGCCGGCGCCATTGGGGCCGAGCAGCCCGATCACCTGACCGGCCGGCACCTCGAGGTCCACCCCGTCGAGCACCACCCGTTCCCCGAACCGCTGACTGATCCCCCGCGCCACGAGGTCGTCGGCCATGGGCCCAGTCTGCCTGCCCCACCGTCGGCCCCTCGATCCCGCTGTTCACACTTCGGTCCCGTTCCGCCCCTGGAGGGGTGGTGCAGGATGCGACGGTGGACCTCGATGCTCGGGTAGAGCAGGTGCGGGCGGCCTATGTGGCCGTCCACCTGCCGCTCTGGCGGGCGGTGCTGGCCTACAGCGGCTCGGTGGAGGTGGCCGACGAGGCGGTGGCCGAGGCCTTCGCCCAGCTGCTCCGCCGCGGCGACGGGGTGGATGACCCCTCCGCCTGGGTGTGGCGCTCCGCCTTCCGGATCGCGGCCGGCGAGCTGAAGCGCCGGAGCTCGGCCGCGATGACGGGCGGCGTGCCCGACGTCGGGGTCTGGCTGCCCGAGCCGGCCCTCGACCTGATGGCGGCCCTGCACCACCTCAGCGTGCAGCAGCGGGCCTGCGTCGTCCTGTGCGACCTGGCCGGCCACGGCGCGCCAGAAGCGGCCCGCCTGCTCGGCACCACCGCCGCCACCGTGCGCGTGCAGCGCATGCGGGCCCGCCGGCGCCTGCGCGACCTCCTGGAGGACCACGATGCCTGATCCCTACGACCCCGACGCCGTCCGCCGAGCCCTCGACGAGGCGAGTCCGGCCGCCGATCTCTGGGCCGAGGCCGAACGCCGAGCCGCCGACCGCTCGGTCGTGCCACTGGCCACCGGTGGCGGTCGCCGTCCCGGGCGGTGGCTGGCGGTGGCCGCCATCGCGGCGCTGGCGGTCAGCACGGTGGCCGTGATCACCAGCGACGACGACCAGGCCGTCGACACCAACCCGAGCGACAGCTCGCCTCGCACGAGTGGCCCGCTGTGCGACTTCGCCAGCCCGCGCATCCTGCAGCGCGGTCCCGCCCCCGCCCTCATCACCCCGGAGCGCACCGACACCGGGCGCGTCTACTTCTCGGGGCTGGGCCCCGCCATGCTGGCGGCCGACACGCAGCAGCTCGAGGTGGCGGTGCCGTCCGACCCCCGGGCGGATGCCGATGCCCGGGAGACGACCCCGGTCGAGCTGGAGCGCGGCAGCGCGCTGCTGCGCACCACCCCCTACTTCACGCAGGTGCGTTGGGAGCCCGAGGGCGCCGGGCTCTGCGCCACCTTCTCCGTCACGCTGCAGTCCCGTCCCTCCGACGCCACCACCCAGGTGGTCGTCGATCTGGCCAACGACATCGAGCTGCTCGGCGAGCTCCCCGCCGGCGGCCAGCTGACGTCCGTCGCCGACCCCACCGACTGCCGCGTCGCCATCAGCGGCGAGCCCGTGAGCCTCCCGAGACTGGGTCCAGTCGACCAACCGATCCTCGGCTCCCTCGGTGCTGCGCCCGACCAGGCGACGGTCCAATACCAGCTGGGCTCGCAGCGAGCGGAGGTGAGCGTGCCCGGCTTCACCGTCCAGGACCTCCTCGGCGAGCGGGTGGAGGACCTCGAGCTGGCCCGGGGGACCGCCCAGATCTGGTTCACAGAAGACTTCGTGCAGGTGCGCTGGTTCCCCGGCGGCGACGAGCCGTGCGACTCCTTCACCGTCACGGTGGCCGGCGGTACGGAGGACTCCAACCGACACGTCGCCGTCGACCTCGCCGACCGCCTGCTCCTCGCCAGCGACCTCGCCGGCCCCTCCCTGCGCGGCACCGAGTGGCAGCTCGAGCGCTCCACCATCGACGGCCAGCCGACGGATGGCGACGGCTCCACCTTCCGCTTCCGCCAGAACGACGTCTCCTGGAGCGACGGCTGCAACCAGTTCAACGGCTCGTTCCGGCAGGACTTCGCCACCCAGCTCGTCATCGGGGGCGACGACCCCACCACTGCGGCCACAGGCACCAAGATCTACTGCCCGCCGAACGCAACGTCCGACGCTGTCAGCACCGTCATGGCCTCCAACCATCGCATCGACGTCCGCTATGAGGACAACCTCCTGATCCTCACTGCCGGCCTCACCGAGCTGGTGCTGCGTCCACTGGCCGGCGCTGCGGAGAACGGGTCCACGACCGCTGGCGAGGGCTTCGCGATCTGGCCCGAGACGTCGCCGGGCGATGTTGGCGACGGCGACGGGACCCTCCGATCCGGCTCGACGGCTGCAGTTCGGTTTGCTGACGAGGTCCTGGGCTGGACTGACGCAGCCACCGAAGCGGACCAGAGCGAGCCGAGCGAAGACGGCCGTGAGGGCGGGGAGGTGCACACTGTCCGTAGCCCGTCACGTGGCTCTTCGGTGAGCGTCAACGTCGCTCCGGCCCGCCTCGCAGGCCCGGGACCGTTCGTCTACGTCGTGTACCGAGTCGACGTGCCGGGTCGCACCGAAAGTCCAGGCGCCGAGGAGTCCGTTCGCGTTGCGGGCTCGGCCGCAACCGCAGTGGTCTTGCCTGTGGGCGACGCGTCGGTGCGGGTGCGGTTCATCTACGGCGACGACAGCGCCGCAGTCGACGGCTTCGGCCGAGTCACCATCGATCGGGATCCGCTCGCACCTGGTGCCGTGCTCGTGCTCCTGTTGGACATCGACGACGAGGTCATCGGGGCGTGGGGCCGGGCGCTGCCGGCGGGCGATTTCGCCGTCGGCTGAGGGCGCCGGTAGCGTGGCAACCCTCATGGGTTCACTGATCAAGAAGCGCCGCAAGCGCATGCGCAAGAAGAAGCACAAGAAGATGCTGAAGCGCACGCGGTTCAAGCGCAGAGCAGCCGGCAAGTAGCCGGCGCGCTCCCCGCACCACATCTTCTGGCGACCGACCGCCTCCTCCGGGAGGCGGTCGTCGCGCGTCAGGCGGCACGGTGGCTGGGGTAAGGGCTGACCGGACGCGGCCGACCGCGGCCGCCGTTGCAGTGATGTTCGCTGTGAACGGGCTGGCCCTGGGATCGTGGCTGCCTCGCCTGCCGGAGGTGCGAGACCAGCTGGACGTGGGCGACGCCGCCCTCGGGCTCACGCTGCTCGGTGCGGGCGTGGGTGGCCTGGCCATGAGCCTGGCCGCCGGCCGCATCGTGGACCGGATCGGTAGCCGACGGGCGATGGTGTCGACCTCGATCGCGTTGGCGCTTCTGCTGCCCGGCATCGCGTGGGCGCCCTCGCCGGGGGTGCTCTTCGGCGTGCTGGTCGCCATCGGGGCCGTCGACGGGGTCACGGACGTGGCGCAGAACTCCCAAGCCCTCGAGCTGCAACGGCACCGCCAGCGGTCGCTCCTCTCCCGCATGCACGCCGCCTGGTCCGTCGGCAGCCTGACGGGCGGGGTGGTGGCCAGTCGGGCGGCGGCGGCCAACGTGTCGTTGGGGACCCACCTCACCGTCACCGCCGGCGGCCTCGCCCTGGCCTGCCTGCTCGCCGCCCCGCACCTCCTCCCGGATGAAACCAGGGCCGAGACCCGTGCCGCGGCGGCCGACGGGCGCTCGGCCCGGATCGGTCTGCTCGGGCTGCTGTTCGGCGTGGGGGTCATCAGCGTCCTCACGGAGAACCCGCCGATGGAGTGGGCGTCCCTCCTGGTCAGCCAGCGCTTCGACGTCGCCACCGGGACGGCCGGGCTCGGGTTCGTGGCCTTCACGGCCGGCATGGTTGCCGGGCGCCTGTCCGGGGATCGGGTCGTGGACCGCATCGGCCCGGAGGGCACCCGCCGGTGCGGGGCCGCCACCGCCGCGGTCGGCATCGCGTGCATCGCCGTCAGCCCGGGCCTGAGCCTGGCCCTGGCCGGGTTCGTCCTGGCGGGGGTGGGGGCGTCATCGCAGTTCCCGATGGCCGTGCGTCGGGCCGGGGAGCTGGTGGCGGGTTCGCGCGGTGTAGCCCGCTTCAGCGCTGGGACCCGGGCCGGGATGCTGGTCGGTTCGCCGGTGATGGGCGTCCTCAGCGCCGCCACGTCCCGCACGACGGCCCTCGTGCTGGTGGCCGGCACCGCGGCCGTGATCGCGGCGCTGCTCCGGCTGCCCGACGTCCCTTCATCCGACTGACCCGATTTCGACCAGCGCCGGCCGGCCATGGCGAGGGCGACTACTCGGTCAGGGCGGTGCGGAGCCGTAGTCCTGCCAGGGGTCGTCGCGGTCTCGGATGACCTGGCGGAAGCCGTCCTGCTGAATGGACTCCTCCCAACGGCGGGCCTCCTCGGTGTGGCGGGTGATGCCGTCGAAGAGGGTGCCGAGGAGCTGGTTGGTGCGCAGGCCCATGTTGTCGAAGGCTTGGTTGATGAGCAGCTTGTTGAGGGCCAGCTGGTTGGCCGGGATGTGGGCGAAGCGGCGGGCGTGCGCCTCCACGATGCCGGACAGGTCGTCGGGCGGGTGCACCTCGGACACCAGGCCGATGCGCAGGGCGGTGGGAGCGTCGATGGCTTTGCCGGTGAGGAGGAACTGCTTGGCGTGCTCCAGGCCGATCCGGTGCACCCACAGCATCGTGGTGGGCGTGCCGTAGATGCGCGACGGTGCGTAGCCGATGATGGCGTCGTCGGCCATGAAGAGCTGGTCGCAGCACAACACCAGATCGGTGGCGCCGCCGATGGCGAAGCCGTGGATCTCGCCGAGCACGGGCTTCGGACACTCCCATATCTTCATGAAGCGACGGACGTTGTTCCCCATGAACTGCAGGTCGCGCACCGGGTCCCAGGCGCCGGCCCGGTGCTCCACGCGTGGCGCGTCGTAGGGCGTCGACCAGCCGGCGTAGCTCGGATCGGGATGGGCGACCGGTGAGGCCTCAGGATCGCCCTGGAGGTCGTAGCCAGCTGTGAAGGCTCGGCCCGCCCCCCTCAGCACCACGGCCCGGACGGTCTGTGAGACGGTGGCGGCATCGATGCCGTCGGCCACACCCTGGACCATCGGCTCGGTCAGGGTGTTGAGGCGCTCGGGCCGGTTGAGGGTGATGACGGCGATGTCATCGCGCTCCTCGTACAGGACGGGTTCAGCCATCCCCGGAGCCTGGCACGGTGCTGACGACGACGCGGCCGTCGCCGGGGTAGGCCCCGTCGACGAACCAGGTGCTGCCGCTGCCGGCCAGCACCGGAATCAGACCGGTGGCATCGCCGAGGCGATCGCGCCAGCGGGCGAGGTCGGGGGCGACGACGAGGGCAGCCGGTTCGAGGTCGTTGGGGCCGTCGCCGTGCGGGCCCCCGAGCCCATCCCAGGCGGCGTAGACGGCCGGGGTCGAGCAGTGGACGGGCGGGGTGAGGAGGGTGAAGGTCAGCGCCTCGAAGGCGAGCGGCTCGACCCCCTCCCCGATGCCGGTGACCCGGGCCCGGCCCCCGGTGAGGCAGAAGGGCACGTCGGCCCCGAGCCGGGCGGCGAGGTCGAGATCCGTCACCCCGGCCCAGCGCAGCACCGCAGCCGCGTCGGCGGAGCCCCCGCCGAGGCCAGCCCCCGATGGGATGCGCTTGTCGAGGCGAACCTGGGCCATCCGATCGACCGCCCGCAGGGCTCGGCGGACGAGGTTGTCGTCATCGGCGCCCACGTCCGGTCCGGCGCCAGTGACGTCGAGGCCGTCGCCCTTGGTGAAGGTGAGGGTGTCGGCCAGGTCGAGGCTCACCATCTCGGCGTCGATCAGGTGGAAGCCGTCATCGCGCACCCCAGTGATCCGCAGCGACCGGGTGAGCTTGGCGGGGGCGCTGACGACGTCCGGCACGGCTCAGGACCCTACGTCTGCACAGACGTCGGCCAGTCGGAGCCAGTCGGCCAGGGTGAGCTCTTCGGCGCGCGCCTCGGGGTTGATGGCGACGGCTTCCAGGTCCCCCGGCTGCACCTTGTCGGCGAGCGAGCGGCGAAGCATCTTGCGGCGCTGGCCGAACCCGGTGGCCACGAGGTCGAACACGACCGCCCGCTGCTCGTCGGTGCCGGCCGGCGCGTGGCGGCGGAGGTCGACGAGGGCGGAGTCGACCCGAGGCTGGGGGATGAAAACGGTGGGGGCGACCTTGGCCACGACGGCGGCATCCGCCCACCAAGCCCGCTTCAACGACGGGATGCCGTAGGTCTTGGTGCCGGGCCCAGCCGCCAGGCGCTCTCCCACCTCGAGCTGCACCAGCACCAGCATGCGCTGGATGGCCGGAGCGTCGGCGAGGAGGTCGAGCACCAACGGCGTTGCGATGTTGTAGGGCAGGTTGGCGACGAGGGTCCAGGGTCGGGTCGGGTCCGGCGGGCCCAGCAACGCCACCCAGTCGAGCTCCATGGCGTCGGCCTCGATGACAGTGGCGCCGCCTGGCTCGACGATGCTTCGCAGCACCGGTGCCAGGCGCCGGTCGACCTCGATGGCGGTCACCTCGGCACCGGCCTCCAGCAGCGCCAACGTCAGCGAACCCAGCCCGGCTCCCACCTCCACCACCCGGTCACCCGCACCGACGCCCGCCAGCCGCACGATCTTGCGCACGGTGTTGGCGTCGGCCATGAAGTTCTGCCCCAGGGCCCGGGACGCCTCCAGCCCATGTTCGGCCAGCAGCCCCTGGATGGCCGAAGGCGAGTGCGTCACACCGCCAACCCTTGCAGGCCCCGGCGGCGGATCACCGTTCTGACTGGCCGCCCGCTGCGCGCCGGTGGCACCACCGGCGTTCCAGCACTGTCAGAGCAGGAAGGTCAGGTGTAGCCGAGCTGGCGGGAGCAGTGGGGCCACTGGCCCCAGCCGGCGCGGGCCTGGAGGATCTTGCCGCGGTGGATCTGCTCGTCCCGGGAGGCCTGGTGGGGGTAGCCGGCACCGCCGACGTTCTGCCAGGAGGCCAGCGAGAACTGGAGGCCGCCGTAGTACCCGTTGCCGGTGTTGAGGCCCCAGTTGCCGTAGCTCTCGCACTGGGCCAGGCGGTCCCAGGCGGCGGGGTCGTTCGGGTCGCCGGGGCCGGCGCTCGGCAGCGCCGGCGGGGCGGACGCGGCGGGGGGAGGGGGCGGAGCGGCGGTGGTCGTCGGCGAGACGGGTGCCGGAGCCCGGAGGGCCTGCACCGCCGGGGCCTGGGTGGTCGGCGGCGCCTCCGTGGTGGAGGTGGTCGTCTCCGGCGCAGCCGTCGTGGTGGGTGCGACGGTGGTCGTGGTGGTGGTAGGACGCATCGCGGCCGTCACGACGTTGCGGCGTTGCGACGAGGAGCTCACCTCGTCGGCGCTGGTCAGCACCTCGACCCGGTCGTCGCTGGTCTCGGCGGTGGCCGGAAGGTTGTCGATCAAGAGCACGGGGAGCGCGGCCAGCGTGATCGCCGCTGCCAAGGCCAGTCGGCTGCGCTGGGCGCGAGCCATGGGAGCGACCTCGAGGTCCTCGACGTCAGGGCTGGGGGCGATCTCAGCCCGCAGTGCCGTCGTTCCCGCCAGGTGGCGCGGGGTCGGTCGCTGCCGATGGGGCCCTGAACGCATCCGGGGGACGTTACGCAGGTTCGTAACACGATTGCAAACAACAGGCTTGTGATTCGGCGAACGCCGGTTCGACGGTCAACCCAGCGGCAACCCGTAGGTGGCGGCGGCCGTTTCCCATGTCGACGAGGCGACATCTTCGAGGTCGACAGCCTTCAGGCGGGCCAGTGCTGCGGCCACGTCGACCACCCACGCCGGCTGGTTGGGCTTGCCCCGGTGCGGCACCGGCGCCAGGTAGGGGCTGTCGGTCTCCACCAGCAGCCGATCGAGCGGGCACAGCACGAGGGCGGCGTGGAGATCGGTGGCCGACGGGAAGCTGATGATCCCGCTGAAGGACAGCACGGCGCCGAGGTCGAGGCAGTGACGAGCCTCGTCGGGACCACCCGTGAAGCAGTGGAACACCGTCCGGGGTGGCGTGCCCTCGGCAGCCAGGATGTCGAAGGTCTCCGGCCACGCCTCCCGGGTGTGGATGACCAGGGCCAGGTCGTGCTGGTGGGCGAGGGCGATCTGGGCGGCGAAGACCTCAGCCTGCTGGTCGCGGGGCGAGTGGTCAAAGTGGAAGTCGAGCCCGCACTCGCCCACCGCCACCACCTCGGGCTCCCCCAGCAGGGCCTCAAGCCCCCCGATGCCGTCCTTGGCTTCGTGAGGGTGGACGCCGACGGTGGCCCACACCGTGCCGGGATAGCGACGGGAGATGTCGATGTAGTCGGCCGACTGGCCCACGTCGCAGCCCACGGTGATGAGCCGCTCGACGCCGACGGCCGCGGCCGCCGCCACCTGCTCGTCGGCCCGCACCGGATCCCGGTTCAGGTGACAGTGATCGTCGATCCAGCGCACGTGTCGCACGGTAGACCCCGATGTCTGTGCACGAAAACGTCCGGATAGCGGACGAAACCGTGCACAGACGTTGGGCCCTAGGTGGTGCGGCGGCCTTGGTCGAGGACAACCACCTGGGTGGCTCGTTCGAGGACGGCGACGCGGTGGCTGACGACGAGGATCGTGGTGGCCGTGCCGGCGTCGAGGAGGCCCTCCCACATGCGGGCCTCGGTGTCGACGTCGAGGGCGCTGGAGATGTCGTCGATCACCAGTAGCTCGGGGCGGCGGACGAAGGCCCGGGCGGCGGCGGTGCGCTGGATCTGGCCGCCGGACAGGCGCACGCCCTTGGCGCCCACCACCGTGCCGAGACCGTCAGGCATCCAAGCGACGTCGTCGTCGAGGCAGGCCAGGCGGATGGCCTCGGCCAGACCAGCCTCCTCCACGCCGAGGAGCACGGCGTCCGACAGCGGCTCGCTGAACAGGCGCGGCACCTGGGCGACGTAGGCGGAGCGGGGCGGCACCAGCAGCTGCGAGGGGTCCGGGGCGAGGACGCCGTTCCACCGGATCTCGCCGCCGTCGATCGGCGTCAGCCCGAGCAGGGCGCGCAGCAAGGTGGACTTGCCGGCGCCGACCGGTCCGGTGACGACGGTGAGCGAACCCCGGACGAGGGTCAGGTCGACTCCGAAGACGCCACCGCCACCCGGGTGAACGGCTGTGAGCCCGCTGACCGTGAGCTCGCAGAGCCGGTCGTCCCCGGCCCGCCGCTCGGGGGCGGTGACCGGCGCGGGCGGGAAGGTCCCCGAGCCGCGCCGCAGCTGGAGCGGGGCGGGGGCGACCACGCCGTCGGGGACGCGATCCGGGAGCAGGCGGGCCATGCGCTCCACGGACACTTCAGCCTGGCGGTGGTGGGCGCCGAGGCTGGCCGCCCACCGGGGCAGGTTGGCCAACACCGCGACGGCGCTGGCGAACAGTCCGACGTCGCCCACGGTGGCCCGGCCCTCGGCCAAGGCGGGCACGATGAGGAGCACGACCAGGCCGGTGCCGAGGTTGCCGATGGCGGCCGAGCTGGTGCGCAGGACCTGGGTGGCCACCTGGTCCACCTTGGCTGCGGCCGCTCGGGTCTCGCCGAGCTCGTCGAAGCGCCGGACGACCGAGGCCTCGGCGCCGGCCACCTTGATGGCCCCGATGGAGCCGAACACGTCGCCGATGAAGCCGGTGACGGCGCTGGTGGCCTCCCGCTCCCGTCGGCGCCAGGCCCGGAGCCGGTTGCCGAGCAGGCGGCACAGGAGCAAGGCGGCGACGACGGGGACCACGACCACGAAGGTGACCCGGGCATCCACTGCGGCCATGACGGCCACGGCGGACAGGCCCGCGACCACGGCTCCGGACATGTCGAGCCACACGTCGAGCACCATCGCGAGGTGCATGGCGTCGTCCCGGAAGCGGCTGACTGCCTCCCCACTCGAGCTCGGCAGCCGCCCGACGGCCGGCCCGGGCGCGCTCACCAGGGAACGGAGCATGTTGACCCGGGGAAGCGTGTTCCAGAACACCCAGCACCCATGCCACTGGACCACTGCGAAGCCGAAGATGGCCCAGCGCCCGACCTCGACCACGGTCAGCGCCACCAGGAGGCCGAGCACCGGCGAGGTGCTGTCGTTCGACACCCGATCGAGCACGGCCTTGAGGAGGAGCCCGGCCGGAATCGGCATCACGTTCCACGCCACCCAGGACGTCCAGGCGATGGCGTAGGCCACCGGCTCGCGCCGCCCGAGCTGCCGAGCGACGGGGATGGCTCCCGGGGCGGCGCGCCGCATCATGCGAGGGCTCCGCGGGTGGCGGAGGAGACAGCCAGGAGGCGTGCAAACTCGGAGGTTGGATCGGCGGCCAGGTTGGCCCGGCGGCCGTGCTCGAGGACGCGACCGCGCTCGAGGACGAGCACCTCGTCGACCTGATCGAGGGTGGCGAGGCGGTGGGCGATGATGACGACGGTGCGGCCCCGCAGGGCCCGGTCGGCGGCCAGGGTGAGGCGGGCTTCGGTGTCGGGATCGAGACGGCTGGTGGCCTCGTCGAGCACCACCAGTCCCGGGTCCGACAGGAGCACCCGCGCGAACGCCAGCAGCTGGGCTTGTCCGGCCGAGAGCCCGCCCCCGCCGTCGAGCACCGTGTCGAGCCCGTGATCCAGGCCGATGGCCCAGTCGGCCAGCCCGACGTCGGTGAGCGCCTCGAGCAGCTGGGCGTCGCTGGCCACCACGGTACCGAGGAAGGTGAGGTTGTCGCGCAGGCTGGCCCGGAGCAGCTCGACGTCCTGGCTGACCACGGCGACTCGCCGACGCAGGTCCGGTGTGGCCGCATCGCGCACGTCCACACCTCCGAGGCGCACCGCGCCGCTGGTGACGTCCCACAACCGGGCCAGCAGCCGACCGAGGGTGGACTTGCCGCTCCCCGTCCGCCCGACCACACCGAGGGTGGTGCCTGGCGTGAGGTGGAGGTCGAGGTCGACGAGGACGTCGCTGTCGCCCTCGTAGGCGAAGGAGACGTCGTCGAGGTGCACGTCGAGGGCGCCGTCGGGCAGCGGGTCCCCTCGCCCCTCGGGCAGGGACGGGGCCGTGGCCAGCAACCGTCCGGCCCGCCGGGCACCGGCGGCTGCCTTCTGGAACTCCTGCATCTGCTCGGCGATGCGCTCGATCGGCTGCCGGACCATCTGGGAGAAGCGGAAGAGCGTGAGCAGGGAGCCGAGGGTGAGGAGCCCGTCCCGGTGCAGCAGCACCCCCACGCCGAGTGTGAGCACCGAGCCGATGCTGAAGGCGGTGGCGGCGGCCGTGTAGGAGCCGTCGCCCAGGAAGGCGGCGTGGCGGGCGGCGTGCCACCAGCGCGAGGAGTGATGGGCGAGCTGGTGCACGGCGTAGGGGCCGGCGCCGTTGGCCCGCAGGTCCTCCAGGCCCCCGAGCCGCTCCTCGAGGTCGCCGTAGAGCTGCGCCTGGATCTCCCGCTCGGCATCGTGGGCGGGCACGGCCACGCTCCGGAGGCGGATGAGCAGGTAGGCGGCCACCGCCACGGAGCCGGCGATCAGCAGCCCGGCCCGCCAGTCGATGACGAAGGACACCACCAGCACGCCGACGAGGAGGATGGCGTTGCCGAGCACCTGCAGCACGGCCACTGACGAGAACTCGACGATGGCCTCCACGTCGCCGTCCAGGCGCTCGATCATCAGCCCGGGGCTGTGGGTGCCGTGCCAGTCGAGGTCGAGGCGCAGGGCGTGGCGGGCCAGGTCGAGCCGGAGGTGGTTCCCCACCCGCCAGGCCAGGTCGACCGATTGCCAGGTGACCAGCACCTGCAGGGCGTCGGAGCCCACGGTGACGACCAGGAAGATGACGGCGATGCCGACGAGATCGGCGGTCGGCTCACCGCGCAGGGCGGCGTCGATGGCCTTCCCGAGCAGCACAGGTCCGGCCACCGGGGCCAGCGTGGAGACCAGGAGGACCACGCCCAGCACCAGCAGCCGGGCCCGCTCGGGGCGCAGGTACGCGGCGAGCAGGCCCACATCCGTTCCGTGGGAGGGCCCTGCCATGGCGGAGCGACGCTACCGGCGCGCCCCCGGTCGACACCGAACGATTTCTGTGGGGTGGAGGGTCAGCCGGCTTCGGGGACGCCCCAAGGGCGGACGTCGCCGCTGGCCCGGCGCTGCACCTCGCCCTCGCCGTCGCCGAGGGCGAAGGGGAGCTCGGGCCCGTCGCGGTGGGCCCGCAGGGCTTCGATGCGATCGAGCTGTCGGTCGAGCTGCCGGCGCCGAGGCCCGGTGACCTCCTCGAGGCCACGTTGGGCGGTGTCGAACTTCCGCACCACCCCGTCGAGCGACTCCGAGAACTTGGTCCACTCCTTGCCGAAGCCGGCCAGGCACTCGAGGATCTCGTTGCTCGTGCGGGTGAGCTGCGTCTGCTCCACCGCCTGGCGGATCACGGCCAGCACCGCGAACAGGCTCACCGGCGAGCAGAGCACCACCTTCTGACGGAGGGCGACGTCGATCAGCTGCGGATCCCGCTCGTGGATGAAGGCCCACACGCTCTCGTTCGGGATGAAGAGGAGCACCTCGTCGAGGGTGGCGTCGGCATCGATGTACCCCGAACGGGCCGACAGCTCCTTCACCCGCGCGCGCACGTCACGCAGGAAGGCCTTGGCGTGCGTCTCCCGCTCCGCAACGCTCCCGGCTTCGAGGTGGCGGAGGTAGTTGTCGACCGGGAACTTCACATCCATGTGGAGCACGCGACCACCGGGCAGCAGGAACGTCACGTCGGGGATGGCGCCGCCGGCGATGCCCGTCTGCTTCTTGTAGGTGACGCCTTCCACCATGCCGGCGAGGCGCAGCACGTCGTCGGCCATGCGCTCGCCCCACTGGCCGCGCGCCTTGGGGCTGGCGAGGGCCTCCCGCAGGTGGCCGGTGGTCTCGGCCAGCGCCCGGGTGGACGACGTGGCCTCCTTGAGGCCCGACAGCAGCTGGCCATGCTGCTGGGCGCCGTCCTTCTGCAGGGCACCGACCACGTCGCCGAGCCGCTCGAGCTGGCTGGTGAGGCCTTCGACCCGCTTCTCGAAGGCCGTGGTGCGCAGATCGAGCTGGCGGGTGCCGCTCGACATCGAGTCGCCCAGCTTCTCCCCCGCCATCCGGGCGGCCATGTCGGCCGCCGAGCGCACCGTGTGCTCCCGCTCCATGCCCAGCCGGGCCTCGAGCTGGACGGCCTGCTGCGCCAGCGCCACGGCCTGCTGCTCGAGGGCGGCAGCCATCCGCTCGTCGGCCATCGCCCCACTGGAGCGGGCGGCCCGGGAGCCGATGACGTAGGCGAGAGCGAGGACGGCAGCCACCCCGAGGGCAGCGAGGAGGATCGTGATGACCATGCCAAGAGTGTGCGCAGGGGGTGTGACAACGGCCGCGGATGCCGGCGAACACCCTGGTCAGCGCCGAATAGCCTGCTCGGCGATGAGCACCTGGATCCTGCGCACGGACGCGCCCGGCACCGGCCCCCGAGTGGCCATCAAGGACCTCATCGACCTCGCCGGCACGCCCACCACCGTCGGCAGCGCAGTCGTGGCCGCCACCGCCGAGCCTGCCACCGTCGACGCCGCCTGCATGGCGTCCCTGCGAGCCGCCGACGTGGCCATCGTGGGCAAGACGAACCTGCACGAGCTGGCCTGCGGCGGCACAGGCGTGAACCCGCACTTCGGCACACCGGTCAACCCTCTCGATCCAGCTTGCATCCCGGGCGGCAGCTCCAGCGGCAACGCGGTGGCGCTGGCGAGCGGCGAGGTCGAGATCGCCATCGGCAGCGACACGGCCGGGTCCATCCGCACGCCGTCGGCCTGCTGCGGCACGGTCGGCCTGAAGACCACATGGGGCCGCATCCCGCTGGAGGGCGTCTGGCCCTTGGCCCCGTCGCTCGACACGATCGGCCCGATGGCGCGCGACGTGGCCGGCGTGATCGAGGGGATGGCGCTCCTGGAGCCCGGCTTCGCCGCGGCCGCCATGGCGACCCCCGTGCTCGGACGGGTGCGGGTGCCCGACGTCGATCCCGCCATCGACGCCGCCGTCGACGCCGCCCTGGCCGCCTCGGAGCTGGAGGTGGTCGACGTCGTCCTCCCCGGCTGGGATGCCGCCCTCGGGGCCGGGTGGGCGATCATGTTCCACGAGCTCTGGCAGGTCGACGGCCACCTCTACGAGCTCGACCCGGACGGCCTCGGTGCTGACCTGGTGGAGCGCCTCCAGCAGGGCGCCGCCGTCACGCCGGCTGCCTACGACGCCGGCCGGGACCACCGACCGGGCTGGCGCGCCGAGCTGGCCACCGCCTTCGACCGGGCGCCGGTGCTCGTCTGGCCCACCCTCGCCATGTTCCCGCCCCGACTCGACGAGCCGGTGCCCAACACGCGTCGCACCAACCTCGTCGTCAACCATGCCGGCCACCCGAGCCTGGCCCTGCCCGTGCCGGCGCCCGGACGCCGCTGCCCGGCCAGCCTCCAGGTCGTCGGCCCCGACGACAGCGAAGCCCTGCTCTGTGCGACGGGCCTCGTGATCGAAGCCGCCGCCCGAACCCTCTGACCACCTCGATCGGTGGGCCGAACACCCTGGCGGTGCTCAGCGCCCCAGATCTGGTGAGGTCAGGGGAGGTCGACGTACGGGTCCAGGAACGCTCGTGCGGACGGGCTGTCCATGCGGTAGGCGACGTTGGTGGCGTAGCAGGGGCCGTCCCCGGTGATGGTGGTGCCCGCCAGCAGCTCCACTCCGCCGATGGTGGCGAACGGGCTTGCGCATCAGCCGATGCTACGCCCATCGCCGATACGGTCGACCCTCGTGGCACGCATCCGGGTGAGCACCATCGTCGACGCCTCGCCGGCCGAGGTGTGGGCCGACGTGCAGGACATCAGCAGCCACGTCGAGTGGATGGCCGACGCCACCGCCATCCGGTTCCTGGGCGACCAGACCTCTGGTGCCGGCACCCGCTTCGAGTGCGACACCAAGGTGGGGCCGATCACCCTCACCGACATCATGGAGATCACCGAGTGGGTGCCCGGGAAGGTGATGGGCGTGCGCCACTCGGGCGTGGTCACCGGCACCGGCAAGTTCACCCTGAAGAAGGCCAGCCGCGGTCGCACCCAGTTCCAGTGGCGCGAGAAGCTCGTCTACCCCTTGTGGATGGGCGGCCCGGTCGGCGCCTTCCTCAGCAAGCCGGTGCTCCGGTGGATCTGGCGCCGCAACCTCAGCCGGTTGGCCCAGCGCTTCTGAGGAGCTCGCCAGCGCGATGATGCCGGGATGGCCGACGCCCTGCAGGAGTACATCGACGCCATCGCTCCCGAGCACCGGCCGTTGTTCGACCGCGTGCACCACCTGATCAAGGAAGCGCACCCCGACGCCCGCATGGTCCTGTCCTACAAGATGCCCACCTACGAGGTCGGCAGCTTCCGCCTCTACGTCGGGGTCTGGAAGCACGGCCTCTCGCTCTACGGCTGGGAGCAGGACCGAAACGCCGGCTTCACCACGCGCCACCCTGAGCTCGTGACCAACAAGGGGACGATCCGGCTCCGCCCTGCCGACGCCGCCGAGCTACCCGACCACGAGCTGCGCGACCTGGTCGCCGCCGCCCTCGGCGGCTGACGGGCCCGCGTCAGGCGATGAGCAAGGCGGAGCCGCCCACCACGACGCCCATGGCGATGACGGCGCCGAGGATGAGGGAGGGGTCCTTGAGGTAGCGGGGGCCGAGGTCGACGAGGAGCCAGCCGGCCAGGAACCCGCCGATGAGCCCGCCGACGTGCCCACCCACCGAGATGTACTGCGACAGGGTGAAGGTGATCACCAGGTTCAGGACGATGGTGCCGCCGAGCCCTGTCGACATGACGTCGATGCCCCGCTGGCGCAGGGTGGCGACGGCGGCGCCCATCAGCCCGAACACCGCACCCGAGGCTCCCACGGTGAGCCTGTCGGGGCTGAGGATCATCACGCCGAGCGAGCCGCTGAGCATGGCGACGAAGTAGACGGTCGTGAAGCGCAGGCGACCGAGGGCTCCCTCCAGGAGCTGGCCGAGCTGGTAGAGCACGAACATGTTGAAGCCAAGGTGCAGCAGCCCGGAGTGCAGGAACCCGGAGGTGACTATCCGGTACCACTCCCCGTTGGCCACACCAATCCGCTCGCCGCCGCCCAAGAAGCCATCGGCGATGAGGCCGCCGTCCAGCACGAGCTGGTCGCCCTGCATGCTCATCCCGACCAGGGCCACGGCCACGTTGAGGCCGATGAGCACCTGGGTGACGATGGGGCGGGTGACGAGGTCGCGCGGCCGGACGATCTTCTGGGCGCCCGACTTGGTGCACTCGGGGCAGTGGAAGCCCACCGAGGCCTGCCGCATGCAGTCCGGGCAGATGGGCCGGTCGCATCGCTGGCACACGACGCCGGCGCGCCGATCACCGTGCCGGTAGCAGGTCTGGATCTGGGTGCTCACGATGGCGGATTCTACCGGTGAGTCGGGTGGCTTCCCCGGCAGGTGACGGCGGTCTCAGCGGTGGAGCGGCAGCACCTGGTCGTGCCACAGCCGGCGACCATCGCCCGCGGACGGATCGTTGGAGTGCGCCTCGGCCAGCGTCTCGAGGAAGGCGTCGACCGGTGGCTCCTCCCCGAGCTGCTCGTAGAGGTCGATGGCGCGCGCGGCGTAGCGCAGCACCTGCACGGTCTCGGTGCCGGCGAGGTCGTTGAAGAACCATCCGCAGGAGGTGTACATGAGCAGTGCGTTGCGCTGGGCGTCGAGGAGCACCCCGGCCTCGTGCCCGTCGCCGACGATGTGCTCGGCGGCGAAGTCATCCCAGGTGCGGGCGCCGAGCAGCAGGCTGAGGTAGTCGTCGCGCGCCGCCCACGGGTCGCGCAGGAGGGTCACCCCCCGTCGATCCATCACGTCGATGCCCCAGTCGCGGAGCAGGTCGAGCGCCTGGCGGAGCGGCCCGCGCCATCGTTGGTGCCAGCCGTCGTGACCGCCGGTGTGGCAGCCGCAGTCGTCCATCCAGCGGCCAACGCCATGGGCGCAGGACCACGCGCTCGTGCGCACCCGAGCTTGGCGAGTGGGCGGATCCTGGTCGAGCACGTCGCGCAGGCGAGGCACCCGCACGCCGCGCGCCGGGGCCTCGACCGTGAGGGCATCGGCCAGCACCTCGTCGGCGCCGTGGTGGTGGTGACCGAAGGTCTCGCCGTCGGTGGCCGCCACCGTCAGCCCTCCGTTGGCGACCGCCGCATCGACGATGGCTTCGCTCGAAGGCCCACCGAAGGCGAGACGGTGAGCGAGGTCGCCGTCGTAGACGACGAGGTCCACGCCGCGACCGGAGCCGTCCGGGTGGCACCAGCGCACCACGTCCGATCCCGGGCTCGCCCCGAGGTCGGTCCACCCTCCCCCAGCGCCGAGCGGACGGGTGGCGGTCACCTGGCCAGGAGCCAAGATGGTGAAGCCGATCCCCGCGTCGGCCAGTGCCTCGAGGGTGGCGTCGTCGACGGCCGTCTCCGGCAGCCACATCCCGTCGGGCCGACGGCCGAACCGGTGCTCGAAGTCGGTGATGCCCCAGCGGACGTGGGTGCGCAGGTCGAGCTCGTTGCACAGCGGGAGGATGGCGTGCCCGTAGGCCTGGGCGATGGCCCGGCCCGTCCGGTGGTCTGCCTCCACGATGCGCTCGTACACGTCGACGTGGTGCGCCTCCAACCACGACAGCAGGGTGGGGCCGACGTCGAAGGAGAGGTGCTCGAAGGTGCCCCGCTCGGCGTTGGGCCGATAGCACTCCGCTGTTATCCGCTCGTTCCAGTCGTGGAAGGGCGCCGCCGCCGGCTGCTCGGGCACCTCCCCCGTCCAGGGGTCCTCGCGGGGCGGTTGGTAGAAGTGGCCGTGGACGACCAGCATCAGTCGGGCACGAGGTACAGCACAGTGAGCGGCGGCAGGTCCAGCACGGTGGACTGCTCGCGCCCTTGCCACGGGATCGGCTCGGTGGGCAGGCGGGGCACCCAGCTCCCCGCTCCCACGAAGCGGGCTTCGTCGGTGCTGAGGAGACCCCGCCACGTGCCGGCCCTGGGAAGCCCCAGGCGGTAGCCGGTCTGGACGACGCCGGACAGGTTGGCCACGCACACCAGCACGTCGTCGTGGCCGGGCAGCCGGCGCTCGAAGGCCAGCACGCTGTGCTGCGTGTCGTCGACGGACAGCCAGGCGAAGGCGGCCGGGTCGTGGTCGGCGCGGTACAGCTCCGGGCGCTCGGCCTGGATCCGGTTGAGCTCGCCGACGAGGTGCTGGACGCCAGCGTGGCGCTCGTCGCCCAGGAGCGGCCAGTCGAGGCTGCGGTCGTGGGACCACTCGCGCGTCTCGGCGAGCTCCCCGCCCATGAAGAACAGCTGCTGGCCGGGGTGGGCCCACATCCACGCGTAGAGGGCGCGCAGGTTGGCGAAGCGGTCGTGGTCGTTGGCGCCGGGCATCTTGCCGAGCAGCGGCTTCTTGAGGTGCACCACCTCGTCGTGGCTGAGCGGCAGCACGAAGTGCTCCGCGAAGGCGTAGGTGAGCCCGAAGGTGAGCTCGTGGTGGTGATGGCCCCGATGGAGCGGATCCGTCGCCCAGTAGTCGAGGGTGTCGTGCATCCAGCCCATGTTCCACTTGTGGGTGAAGCCCAGGCCGCCGTCGTGCACCGGGCGGCTCACGCCGGGCCAGGCGGTGGACTCCTCGGCGATGGTGAGCACGCCGGGCTGCACGCCGTGGACGATCCGGTTGAGCTCCTGCAGGAAGGCCACCGACTCGAGGTCTTCCCGGCCGCCCTGCGCGTTGGGCGACCACTGACCCTCGTCGCGCGAGTAGTCGCGGTAGAGCATGGAGGCGACGGCGTCGACGCGCAGGCCGTCGACGTGCAGCTCGCCGAGCCAGTAGAGAGCGTTGGCGATCAGGTAGTCGCGCACCTCGGGGCGGCCGAGGTCGAAGATCAAGGTGCCCCAGTCGGGGTGCTCGGCCCGCTGGGGGTCGCGGTACTCGTAGAGCGGGCCGCCGTCGAAGCGAGCAAGGGCGCCGGCATCGCGCGGGAAGTGGGCCGGCACCCAGTCGATGATCACGCCGATGCCGCGCTGGTGGAGGTGGTCGACGAACCAGCGGAAGTCATCCGGATCCCCGAAGCGCGAGGTGGGGGCGTAGAAGCCGGTGACCTGATAGCCCCACGACGGCTCGTAGGGGTGCTCGGCCACGGGCATCAGCTCGACGTGGGTGAAGCCGAGCTCGACCACGTGGTCGGCCAGCTGCGGCGCCAGCTCGCGGTAGGACAGCACGCGCCCGTCGTCGTGTCGGCGCCACGACCCGACGTGCACCTCGTAGGCGCTGAGCCGGTCGGTGAGGGGATCGCGCTGGCCGCGCTGGCCCATCCACTCGGCGTCGCCCCACTCGTGCTGGCTGGCGAAGACGATGCTGGCCATGCCGCCGGTGTGCTCGGCGAACTGGGCCATCGGGTCAGCGCGGGCGGTGGTGGCACCATCGGAGCCGACCACCTCGAACTTGTACGGCGTGCGCGACCCCACCCCGGCCACGAACCCCGCCCAGACGCCGGCGTCGAGGCGCTGCAGCGGGTGATCGCCGCCGGCCCAGTGGTTCCACGGGCCGGTGACCGATACGTGGCGGGCACCCGGAGCCCACACGGCGAAGCCGGTCCCCTCCACGCCACCAAGGGTGGTCGGGTGGGCGCCGAGCACCTCCCACA
>JBDSUN010000065.1:0-6108 GCA_039927735.1 Acidimicrobiales bacterium
GTCGATGCGCTTCTGCGCCGCCCGAGCAAGATCGGCGGCGTTCTCGGCCCCCTCCTCGACAGCCTTCACGGCGTTCTTCGTGCGCGTCTTCAGCTCGCTGCGGACCGCCTTGTTGCGCTCGGTGCGCACGATGGTCTGGCGGTTGCGCTTGATCTGGCTCTTGATGTTGGCCACGGGGTCCTGCTCATCTGGATCGGGAACGAACCCGGAGAGGCTACCCGTGCCCCCGGATTCTCGTCACATCGGGGCTCGCCGGTACCGTTGTGGGCTCCCCATGGACCTCAGCCGCCTCCGCAACCTGTCCGTCGTGGCGCACGTCGACCACGGGAAGAGCACGCTCGCTGATCGCCTCCTCGAGCTGTGCGGCGCCGTCGACCCACGGGACATGCGGGCCCAGTACCTCGACTCCATGGACATCGAGCGCGAGCGCGGCATCACCATCAAGCTGCAGTCCGTCCGCCTCGACTACTCGGGCCACGTCATCAACCTCATCGACACCCCTGGCCACGTCGACTTCGGCTACGAGGTGTCCCGCTCGCTGGCTGCCTGCGAAGGCGTCATCCTGCTCGTGGATGCCGCCCAGGGCATCGAGGCCCAGACGCTGGCCAACTGCTACCTGGCCCTGGAGAACGACCTCGAGATCGTGGCCTGTCTCAACAAGCTCGATCTCCCCGCCGCCGATCCCGATCGTTGTGCCTCGGAGATCGAGCAGGTGCTCGGCATCCCGGCCGCCGACATCCTGCGCATCAGCGCCAAGACGGGCGACGGCGTGGCCGGCCTCCTCGACGCCGTCATCGAGCGCATCCCGCCGCCCACTGGTGATCCGGCCGAGCCTCTCCAGGCCCTCATCTTCGACTCGTACTACGACAGCTACCGGGGCGTGGTGTCCTCCGTGCGGGTGATGACCGGCACCCTGACGTCGGGCAGCCGGGTGAAGTTCATGCAGGCGAACGCCATCCACGACGCCGACGAGGTGGGCGTGCGCAGCCCCGACCACACGCCGGTTGCCGCCCTCGGCCCGGGCGAGACCGGCTATCTCATCGCCGGCATCAAGGACGTGCGGGAGGCCCGCTCCGGTGAGACCGTCACCGATGCGCTCCGCCCGGCCACCGGTGCCCTCGAGGGCTATCGCGAACCCAAGCCGATGGTGTTCTGCGGGCTCTATCCGATCGACGGCGACCAGTTCTCCGACCTGCGCGATGCGCTCGAGAAGCTTCGCCTCAACGATGGCTCGTACACCTACGAGCCAGAGACGTCGGGCGCGCTCGGGTTCGGCTTCCGCTGCGGCTTCCTCGGGCTGCTCCACATGGAGATCATCCGGGAGCGCCTCGTCCGCGAGTTCAACCTCGATCTGATCGCCACCGCCCCGTCGGTGGCCTACCTGGTCCACAAGCTCGACGGCGAGGTCGAGGAGGTCTCCAACCCGTCCGCCCTGCCGGACATGGCGCAGATCGAGCACATCGACGAGCCCATGCTGATGTGCACGATCCTCACGCCCAAGGACTACACGGGCACGATCATGGAGCTCTGCCAGCAGCGGCGCGGCGAGATGGTCAAGCTCGAGTACCTGTCTCCGGAGCGAATGGAGCTGATCTACAAGGTCCCGTTGGCGGAGGTGGTGCGGGACTTCTTCGACCAGCTCAAGAGCCGCACCCAGGGCTACGCCTCGCTGGACTACGAGCCAGCCGGCTACGAGCGGTCCGACCTCGTCAAGGTCGACGTCCTCCTCAACGGCGTGCCGGCTGACGCCTTCTCCAACATCCTGCATCGGGACAAGGCGCAGGACTACGGCAAGCGCATGTCCGAGAAGCTCCGTGAGCTCATCCCCCGCCAGATGTTCGACGTGCCCATCCAGGCCGCCATCGGTGGCCGCATCATCAGCCGGGAGACGGTGAAGGCCAAGCGCAAGGACGTGCTGGCCAAGTGCTACGGCGGTGACATCACCCGCAAGCGCAAGCTGCTGGAGAAGCAGAAGGTAGGCAAGAAGCGGATGAAGAACATCGGACGCGTCGAGGTCCCCCAGGAGGCATTCGTCTCCGCCCTCCGCCTCGACGACTGAGCCGTTCCGTAGCGACAACCGCACGCAGCGTGCGATGCGGGGAAGTTTGTGCCGAACATCCTGATCGGCGCAACCCAAGTGTCGCCGTGCCCCGTAGCACCTTCGACCCACTCGGGCGGTGGGCACCACCAAACCCACAACGGAGGACCCATGTCCAAGAAGCGAACCACAGCCGTCGTCGCCGCCGGCCTCACCGTCGGCCTGCTCGTCGGGCCTGTCCAGGGTGCCCTGGCCGGCCACACGAACGCTCTGCTCGATGCCCAGCTGAACGGCCGCAACGAGGTGGCCGCCGACGGCAGCAAGGGGATTGCCGGCGACCCGAACGGGCGCGGCGAGGCCTACGTCTTCGGCATCGACAACGCCAACACCGGGGGTGCGACGCCGGAGGACAACACCGACACCATCTGCTACGTGCTCGAGGTCGAGAAGATCAGCGGCCTCGAGAACAACCCCGGCGCCCCGTACGCGGCGCACATCCATGAGGGTCAGCCCGGTGAGAACGGACCCGTCGTGGTCAGCCGGGCCTTCCCGACCGGCGGCGAGGCCGCCGACTGCATCAGCGAGGACCGGATCGGCTCGACCGGGTCCCTCCTCTTCGCTCGCGACGCCATGGGCAACCAGCTCACGACGGCCCAGGAGATCCTCGCTGACCCCGAGGGCTACTACGTGAACGTCCACAACGCCGAGTTCCCCTGCGGCGCCGTGCGCGGTCAGCTGCAGGGCGACGACTGAGCTCCATGCTGGAGGGTGGGGCCGGATCACGTCGGCCCCACCCGAGCAGCCCGCCATCGAAGGCGCTGGGCTCAGCCGAGGCCGCGAGCGTCCTGCTTGAGGGCGATGTCGGCGGTGAGGGCCGTGGCCAGAGCGAGCTGTCGGAGGGGGTAGGGGAGCGGGGCGTGCACGTGGACGACGTACCGATCAGCGCGGGTGAAGGCGGTGCGGGCCCAGCCCTCCCATGACTTCACCACCGTGGCGATCTCGCGACCGTAGGCATCGTGGATCTGGAAGTCCCACGCCCGCACGTTCTCGGCCCGCATCCCGCCGACGACGTTGCCGGCGGCGTCCAGCAGCTGGAACCGGATCTTCCAGAAGACGTTCTCCTGGCGAATGGTGCCGATGAAGCGGTCCTGGCCGTCGAAGACGTGCACCTTGCTCAGGAAGACCTTGCGAGGGCGGGTGAGGCGCAGCACCGGCTGCCCGGCGGTGTCGAGCACCTCGAAGTGATGGGTGAAGTACTGGTCGAGCGTGGTGAAGATCCGGGCGATCTGCTTGCCGCGCGACTGTCCGATCTGGCGGATGGAGCCGAGCCCCTGCGCGTCGGACCCGAAGATCTCGTACTCGGTGAAGACCTCCAGCACCTTCGCCCGCTGGTTCACCGCGATGATCGAGGCGCCGAGGAGGGTCCCGTCCTCGGGGAAGGCGGGTGGGCCGACCCCGCTGTCGACCAGCTGCTGCCGGACCATCTCTGGCGTGAACTCGACCCCACCTCGCTGGCGGGCCCGCCGACGCTGGTCTGCTCGCCACACCGCCAGCAGGCCGATGGCGATGGCGCCGGCCACGATGAGGCCGACGAAGCCGTACCGGGAGAAGGCGAACCGGTCGATGACCTCGCGCCCGCCCCGCACGACGACGGCGAACCCGATCACCGCACCGAAGGCCGGGCGCCCCCGTCGCTTGGGGCCGTCGGTGGACGGCGGGCGGCTCGTCGGCAACGGTGCCGGCGGCGGCGGGAGCTGATCGGTCACCCCGCCATCCTGCCGCCGCACCAGAGCTTCGCCACCGGGGGTGATCATGCTGCTGGTCGCCGATAGAACGTGGCGGTGCCCGACATCGTCGACCTCAGCCACCCGATCGCCCACGGGACCATCACCTATCCCGGGCTGCCCGGGCCGGTCATCTCCGACCACCTCAGCCGGGAAGCGTCGAGGGAGCGCTACGCGCCGGGCTTCGAGTTCCAGATCGGGCGCATCGACATGGTGGCCAACACCGGCACCTACCTGGACACGCCGTTCCACCGCTTCGCCGACGGTCACGACCTCGCCGGTCTCGACCTGGCCCGCGTGGCCGATGTGCCGGGCGTGGCCATCGATGCGTCTGGCACCCAGGAGATCCCAGCCGACCTCCTCGACGGGCTGGACCTGGGTGGTCTCGCAGTGCTGTTCCTAACTGGATGGGACCAGCACTGGGGTGCTGATGTCTACGGCGATCCGTCGCACCCGTTCCTGTCGGAGGCGGCGGCGGAACGACTCGTGGACGCCGGTGCGGCGCTGGTGGGCATCGACTCGGTGAACATCGACAGCACCCGTTCCGGGGAGCGGCCGATCCACACAGCGCTGCTGGCCGCCGGCACCCCGATCGTGGAGCACCTGTGCCATCTCGAGCGGCTGATCGGGACGGACTTTCGCTTCTTCGCCGTCCCACCCGCGGTCGAGGGCATGGGCACCTTCCCGGTCCGGGCTTTGGCCGTCGTCAGCTGAGCCCTCGGTCACAAGAGGGAGCGAGCCCGCCGGACCGTGATCAGCTTGGCCTCGCCGACGGCGAGCACGACGACGGCCTGCACGGCGATCAGCGCCCGACCGGTGCCGGAGAGCTCAGCCAGCGCGGCCACGCCGATCGAGGCTGCCGCCCAGACGAGGTCCCCCGCGGCGTTGATCGGGACGAGGCGGAGCATCGAGCGAGCATCGGCTCGGCCGAGGAGGGCCAGCACGAGGCTCAGCGCCACGAAGACGGCACCCACGGCCAGGACCGGACCGGTGGTTGCCAAGCCGAGGAGGTCGGCTACCGGCTCGGCGGCGGCGAGAACGACGATGCCGCCGACGGCGGTCACGGCGGCATCGGCCTGCACGACGCGTCGCACGACGGTGGCGGCCCGCGTCTCGCGAAGCGGCTGGTCGGTGAGGGTGGTGGGGTGGACGGCGGTCATGACGGCCTCCAAGGCTCGGGGATGAGCCCACTGTGCGGCCGATGCCGCGCCGGAGCGATTACCTGCCAGGTCATGTCCGTCCGTCGGCCGCGGCCCATCGGCCGAGCCGGCGACGGCTCCACGGTCGCGTCCACGAGCGCTCGCCGAGCTCCGTTCCACAGGGCGATCCGTCCCCGGCACAGCGTGGGAGGCTCGGCCGGGTGACGCCGCTCCAGGAGCGCTTCCGGGCCATCGTGTCCGATCTCGCGGCGGGTGAGGTGGTGTCCTATGGGGAGGTCGCCAGGCGGGCAGGCCGGCCTGGAGCCGGGCGGTCGGTGGGCGGGTTCCTGGCCGAGCACGGCGACGGGCTGCCGTGGTGGCGGGTGGTGCGCGCCGACGGCACCCTCGCCTCGCCGAACCGGCGCGAGCAGCAGCGCCGGCTCCGATCCGAGGACGTGGAGGTGGTGGCCGGACGAGTGGTCGACGCGCTGCCCGACCGGTGATGGATCAGCGGTACCGGGTGATGGCCTCGGCGTAGGCGGCGGAGCGAGCCTCGCCGAAGCCGCCGAACAGTCGCATCATGGCGAGGTCGAGCTCCCGGTGCCCGCCGTGGACGACACGCCCAATGCATCCGCCACGGCAACGTCGAGCGAACGCACTCGGGCGACGATACGGCGGTCGTCCGGCTTCGGGGCGCGGTTGCGACGGCCGTGCGGCGCGGTAGGAAGCCGGCGTGCCCACGACGATCCTCTGGTTCCGACGTGACCTCCGGCTGTCCGATCACTCGGCGCTCATCGAAGCGGTCCACGCCGCCGGCGACGAGGGTGAGGTGGTGCCGATCTTCTGCGTCGACGGCGCGCTGTGGGGCCCCTCGGGCGACAACCGGCGAGCGTTCCTCGTCGGGTGCCTCGAGGCGCTCGATGCCGACGTCGGCGGTCGGCTGGCGATCCGCCATGGCGATCCGGTCACCGTCATCCCGAAGCTGGCCCAGGAGTGTGACGCGACCCAGGTGTTCGTCTCCGCCGACTTCGGCCCCTACGGCACCGAGCGCGACGACGCCGTCGAGCAGGCGCTGTCCGAATCTGAGCGGGAGCTCGTACGGGTCGGCTCGCCGTACGCCGTTGAACCCGGCACGGTGCTGAACGGC
>JBDSUN010000066.1:0-5834 GCA_039927735.1 Acidimicrobiales bacterium
GGTCATCACCTTCCCGCCCGAGGTGGTCGCCTCCCCCGAGGGCTACGCAGCCGCCGCCACCCTGCCGGAGGCCGAGCGCACGACCTCGGGTAGCGGCGACGCTGCCCGGGCCAGGCGCGACCTCGCCGTCCCGGAGTTCCTCGAGCTCCGCGTCGACGCGCCGCGCCTGCGGAGGTTTCACGAGGCCGCCGCCCGCCTCGTCCAACCGAGCGTCGCCGACTGGACGAAGCGCTGGCGGCAAGGTCCCCTGCGCGAGGTCGAGCACACCGGTGACCTCCTCCGAGCCCTCGCCGAGGCCGACCCTGCCCACCTCGCCGACGCCAGCGTCCACCGCCTCCCGCCCCCTGCGGACGAGCGCCGCATGGGCTGCTGCGGCACCCTGGGCACCTTCCTCCCCTAGCGGCGGATTCGGATCGAGCCGCCTGACCCGCCGCCTCGAAGGCCATGCCCTCTCTGCGCGACTCCCATGCCGAGAACGCGCCGGCGACCGGGTTGCGTAGCGTCGGGTGATGGACGCTGTGCTGCTCGACGGGGATCCGGTGGCTTCGCTGGCGGCGTACCGAGAGCGAGGCGGGGGGCAGGCGTTCTCCGCCGCGGTGCAGGTCGGACCCGACGCGGTCGTCGGCGAGATCACCGCGAGTGGGCTGCGGGGGCGGGGTGGCGGCGGGTACCCGACGGGGCAGAAGTGGACGGGCATCCGCCGGGCTGGGTCGGGGCGGCGCTTCGCCGTCTGCAACGCCGCGGAGGGCGAGCCGGGGACCTTCAAAGACCGGGCCCTGCTGCGGCACGATCCGTACCGAGTGCTGGAGGGGCTGGCCGTCGCCTCGTTCGCCATCGGGGCCGAAGCCGCTTACATCGCCACCAAGGCGCGGTACGAGCGAGAGGCGGAGCGGCTCAGCACCGCCCTGGCCGAGATCGAGGCCGATGGGCTCTTCGCCGATCTCAAGATCAACCTGGTGCTCGGACCCGACGAGTACCTGTTCGGGGAGGAGAAGGCCCTGCTCGAGGTGATCGAGGGGAACGACCCGCTCCCCCGACTCCTGCCGCCCTACGAGCACGGCCTGTTCGCCACCGACATCCAGACCGGTTGGCAGACCGTCGACGAGCCGCCTCGTCCCGGCGTCGAAGGGCAGCCCAACCCGACGCTTGTCAACAACGTGGAGACGCTGGCCCACGTGCCCCGCATCCTGCGGGACGGGGCTGCGTGGTTCCGGTCGCTGGGCACGGCGGAGTCGCCGGGCACCACCGTGGCCACCGTCGTCGGCGACGTCGTCGGCCCGTTCGTGGGCGAGGCGGAGCTGGGCACGCCGCTGTCCGAGCTGATCGAGCGGGCCGGCGGGCCCGTCAGCGGCCGCGTGCGAGCGGTGTTCTCCGGCGTGGCCAACGCCGTCATCACCGGCGACCAGCTCGACGTGCCCGTCAGCTACGAGGGCCTGACCGCCATCGGCAGCGGCCTCGGGTCGGCCGGCTTCGTCGTCTACGACCAGACCGCCTGCATGGTGGAGGTGGCCCGGGAGCTGTCGCGCTTCCTCTACGTGGAGAGCTGCGGGCAGTGCCGGAGCTGCAAGTTCGGCAGCGGCGAGATCACCCGAGCGCTGGACGGCATCGCGGCCGGCGAGGGCAGCGACCACGACATCGAGGTGATCGGCGCCCGGCTGCTTTCGGTGACCGACCAGACCCGCTGCTACCTGGCCGCCGAGGAGCAGATCATGATCTCGAGCATCTTGCGGTCCTTCCCCGAGGAGTTCGCCCTCCACCTCGAGGGCCGCTGCTCGGTCGAGCCCCGGAGCATCCATGTGCCGAAGCTCGTCGAGGTGGCCGACGGCGTGGCCACCTATGACGCCCGGCACGCGCTGAAGCAGCCGGACTGGACCTACGCCGAGGGCTGATCTCGACGCCGGCCGAGCGCGCCTGCTAGCGATGGCCCAGCAACGTTGGACGCAACAGGGGGGCCGATGGCCGCAGCCGTTCCGATCGTCGACTACCTCGTGCTGGGCGACCGCCCGCACCTCGTGGCTCAGGAGTGCACCTCGTGCGGAGCGCGGTTCTTCGACCGCCGCAACGCCTGTGCCTCGTGCTTCGCCACCGGGTTCAAGGACGCCGCCATCGCCACCGAAGGCGAGCTCAAGGCGTTCACCATCGTCGCGTTCGCCGCCCCCGGCGTGCCTGTGCCGTTCGTGGCCGGCATCGTCGACTGCGGCGGCACCAGCGTGCGCGGCAACGTGATCAACACCGAACCTGACCCCGACCACGTGTCGCTCGGGATGAAGGTCAAGCTGGCCACGCAGGTGGTCGGCACCGACGACGACGGCACCGAGGCCATCGGCTTCGGCTTCGAGCCCCTGGAGGCATGAGCATGGCATCGGACGACATCTGGATCCTTGGCATCAAGATGACCAAGTTCGGCAAGCACCCCGATCTCGACATCGTGGACCTGGCCGCCGAGGCCGCCCAGGCCGCGCTGGTCGACGGAGGCGTGACGATGAAGGACATCGGTGTCCTGGCGGCCGGCAACCTCATGAACGCCAGTGCCGGCATCGGCCAGCAGCTGCAGAAGCAGATCGGCCAGACCGGCATCCCCGTGTACAACGTGGCCAACGCCTGCGCCACCGGCGCCACCGCCCTGCGGACCGCTATCATGGCCATCAAGGCCGGCGAGTGCGACATGGGCCTGGCCGTCGGCGTCGAGAAGCTGTCCGGCGCTGGCCTCCTCGGTGGCGGCGGCACGCCGAAGAGCGACAAGAAGGTCTACGAGCCCAAGGGCCGCTTCGGGGCCGTCACCAACGTCGACGGGCGCATCGGCACCAACACCATGCCTGGCACCTTCGCCCAGATCGGCATGGAGTACGGCCACAAGTACGGCGGCACCACTTTCGAGCTGTTCGCCAAGATCAGCGAGAAGAACCACAGCCACTCCACGCTGAACCCGCTGGCCGCCTACACGAAGAAGATGACCCTCGAGGAGATCATGGGCGACATGATGATCGCCTACCCCAACACCCGGCCGATGTGCTCGGCCAACTGCGACGGCGCCGCCGCCGCCGTCGTCGTCAGCGGCGCCAAGCTGAAGACGCTGTCGCTCGAGCAGCAGAAGCGAGCGGTCAAGGTGTCGGCCTCAGTCCTCACCAGCGACCCGTGGCAGGAGAGCTGCCAGGTGCTCCCCGACGTCAACACCCTCACCAAGATGGCCGCCACCCAGGCCTACGAGCAGGCCGGCGTGTCCCCCGACGATCTCGACCTCGTCGAGCTCCACGACTGCTTCGCCACCGCCGAGCTCGTCCACTACGACAACCTCGGGCTCTGCGAGGAGGGCGGCGCCGTCGACTTCTTCAACCGCGGCGCACCCTGGCGCGATGGCACGATGCCGGTGAACGTGTCGGGCGGGCTGCAGTCCAAGGGTCACCCCATCGCCGCCACCGGCATCGCCAACATCTGGGAGGTCTGCCACCACCTCCGTGGCGAGGCCGGCGACCGCCAGATCGAGGGCGCCAAGGTCGGCTTGGCCCACGTCATCGGCCTCGGCTCCGCCTGCGGCGTCCACATCCTCGAAAAGAGCGCCGCCTAGCGGTTCGGCCCCGGTGCAGGTGGGTAGATCGCCCGCCTGTGACGCTACTGCTCCCCCCGCCGCGACCGGCCGAGGATGCCCCCACGGGTCCTGGTCTCCCGGTCACCGCTCCCTTGGCGCGCGGCCCGATCACCGAGCAGCTGCTCGACCACCTGGATCGTCCGGTGCACGAGCTGAGCCCGCTCCCGCTCACCGACGCCGACCCGCTCTTCGACCACGACACCGCGCTCGCCCTGTACCTCTGCTACGAGCTGCACTACCTGGGCCTGCCGGATGTCGACGAAGCCTGGGAGTGGGAGCCCACCCTGCTGCGGGAGCGTCGACGCCTCGAGCGCGACCTGGAGCAGCGCCTGGTGCAGCTCGTCGGCCAGGTGCCGATCGGCGTGAGCCGGGACCGAACCGTGGACGAGCTCGTCCGGCTCTCGACCACCCCCAACGACCGGTCCCTGTCGACCTACATGGCCGAGGTCGGCACCCTGGAGCAGATGCGGGAGTTCGCCGTGCACCGCTCGGCCTACCAGCTCAAAGAGGCCGACCCGCACACCTGGGGCATCCCCCGCCTCACCGGCCGGGCAAAGGCCGCCCTCGTCGAGATCCAGCGGGGCGAGTACGGCGACGGCGTGGCCGACGCAGTGCACGCCACCCTCTTCGCCGACGTGATGGACGAGCTCGACCTCGTCCCGACGTACGGCACCTACCTCGATCGACTCCCCGGGATCACCCTCAGCACGTGCAACCTCGTGTCGCTCTTCGGTCTCCACCGACGCTGGCGAGCCGCTCTGGTCGGTCACCTGGCCCTGTTCGAGATGTGCAGCGTCGGACCGATGGGCCGCTACAAGGTCGCCTTGGAGCGGTTGGGCCTCGGCGAACGAGCCACCCGCTTCTACGACGAGCACGTCATCGCCGACGAGCACCACCAGGTCGTGGCCCTCCACGACATGGCCGCTCGGCTCGTGGAGCAGGAGCCGTTCCTCGGAGGCGAGGTCGTCTTCGGTGCCCGGGCCCTGACGGCCGTCGAGGGCCTGTTCACCGAGCACCTGCTCTCGGCCTGGGATGCAGGCGAGAGCTCCCTGCTCCCTCCCCAGCGCAGCTAGTCAGCGGCGTCGACGAACCCGTCGGCCACGGTCAGCGCTTCGTCGAGGATGGCGAGGGCTCGGCCCACCTCATCGTCGGTGACGATGAGCGGTGGCGCCATGTGGATGCGGTTGAAGTGGGCAAAGGGCCAGAGACCCCGGGTCTTGCAGGCATTGACCACCTCGACCATCGGCTTGGCGGCCACGCCCGAAGCGTTGAACGGCACCAGGCCTTCGCGAGTGTCCTGATCCCGCACGAGCTCGAGGGCGAAGAAGCAGCCCATGCCCCGGACCTCCCCCACCGACGGATGCCGGACGGCCAGCGCCCGGAGCCCGGGCCCCAGCACCTCGGCACCGATGCGGGCGGCGTGCGAGATCACCTCGTCGTCCTCCATGGCCCGGATGGCACCGACGGCGGCGGCGCAGGCCAGGGGGTGGCCGGAGTAGGTGAGGCCGCCCTGGTAGGCGCGCTCGGCGAAGGTCTCGGCCACCACCTCGGTCATGATCACGCCGCCGAGGGGCACGTAGCCGGAGTTCACGCCCTTGGCGAAGCAGAGCAGGTCGGGCGCGACGTTCCAGTGGTCGGCCGCGAACCAGGCGCCCGTGCGTCCGAAGCCGACCATCACCTCGTCGAGGATGAGCAGGATGCCGTGCTCGTCACAGAGCGCCCGGACGCCCGGCAGGTAGCCGGCGGGGGGGACGAGCACGCCGTTGGTCCCCACGACCGTCTCGAGGATGATGGCGGCGATCTGCTCAGCTCCCTCGTACTGGATGACCTCAGCGAGGTGGGCCAGCGACCGCTCACCCTCCTCCTCGTCGGTGCTGGCGCCGAACGACGACCGGTACGTGTAGGGCCCCATGACGTGCACCACGCCGGGGATCGACGGCTCGCTCCCCCATCGGCGCGGTTCGCCGGTGAGGGCCATGGTGGCGGCGGTGCCGCCGTGGTAGCTGCGGTAGGTGGCCAGCACCTTGGATCGGCCGGTGTGAGCTCGTGCGAGGCGGATGGCGTTCTCGTTGGCCTCGGCCCCGCCGTTGGTGAAGAACACCCGGTCGAGGCCCTCGGGCGCGTGGGCGGCGATCAGGCGGGCCGCCTCGTTGCGGGTCTGGTTGGCGAAGCTCGGAGCCACCGTGCACAGGCGCTGGGCCTGCTCGACGATGGCGGCGATCACCTTCGAGTGCTGGTGGCCGAGGTT
>JBDSUN010000067.1:0-4899 GCA_039927735.1 Acidimicrobiales bacterium
GGCGACGTGCTGCGGGTGAGCCGCCTCTCTCGCGAGACGGGTGAGTCTCCCAAGACGTTTGCCTCCGTGGTGCTGGAGCGGCTGACGGGTTGGCTCGTCCTGCCGATCATCAGCGTGGTCGGGTTCCTCGTGAACCCGCCGCTGCAGCACCTCGGTCGGGCGACCCAGGTGGCGGTGGGGCTGGCCTTCGTGACCCTGCTGGCGCTGTCCATCCTCCTGTACGCCGTGGCCGACCAGCGCATCGGCGGTCGCTTTGAGGCACGCGATGGGTGGCGGCGCTTCGCCGCCGCCGTGCACCTGGGCCTGGATCGGCTCAAACGGCAGCCGGCCGCCGCCGCCAACGTGCTGCTCGTCGGCTTCGCCTACCAGCTCGTGCTGGTGCTGGCGGCGGTGGCAGCTGCCCAGGCCCTAGGCGTGCGCCCGGCCGGGCTCACCGCTCTGCTCGCCTTCTTCCCGGCCGTGGCCATCGCCCAAGTCCTGCCCATCGGCATCTCCGGGCTGGGCGTGCGCGAGGGCGCCTTCGTGCTGTTCCTCGGCCCCTTGGGCGTCGCCTCGCAGGACGCCATCGCCTTGGGGCTCCTGCTCTACCTCCTGAACCTGGGGGTGAGCCTGCTCGGCGCCCCGGCCTTCGCCGTGGGAGGTCGGGTCCCGGGGCCCCCGGCGCCCGCGCTCCCCACCGCCACCTGACCCCTAGCCTGTCCGGCGTGGCGGACGTGCTGGCCGAGATCGAACCCGAAGCGGATCGCACCGGGCTGCGATGGTGGAAGGAGCTCCTGCTGGCGGCGTCCGTGTACGTCGTGTACTCGATCGTGCGGAACCAGTTCGGCTCGGCGGGCGGAGATCCTCGACCGGCCTTCGGGCACGCGAAGGACATCATCGAGCTGGAGCGGGCGCTACGGCTGTACGTGGAACCGAGCGTGCAGCGCTGGTACCTCGACCTGCCGGGCAACGGGCTCATCCGCCTCTGGAACGTCTACTACGGCATCGCCCACTTCCTGGTGACGTTCGTGGCGCTGGTGTGGATGTTCCGACGCGATCCGGCCCGTCACCGGGTGCTACGCAACACCCTGGCCCTCACCACCGCCCTTGCCGTCATCGGCTTTGCGGCGTACTCGCTGATGCCGCCCCGGCTCCTCGACGATCCCGGCGAGTACGGCGCCTGCCAGATCTACGCCCCGGACGCCGCGGCGGCGGCTCCGCCCGGGGCCCTCGGCGCCCCCGGTTGCGACGAGTTCGGGTACGTCGACACCATCGCCGAGTACGGCGGGTGGATCAGCTTCGGCAACGAGGGGATGAAGGACCTCTCCAACCAGTACGCCGCCATGCCGAGCATGCACATCGGCTGGGCGACGTGGGCCGCCATCGTGCTGTACCCCCTAGTGCGCCGTCGCGGCGCCAAGGTGGTCGTGGCGCTCTACCCGTTCATCACGCTTGCGTGCATCGTGCTGACGGCCAACCACTACTGGATCGACGGTGTCGGGGGCCTGATCTGCCTGGGTGCCGGCTATGCGCTGGCCCGGGCCCTGACCTCACCGGCGCGCGGCGAGGCCGGCGGCCCCGACGCAGGGCGCGGCTGACGTCGCGTCAGCAGGGGAAGAGTGCCGGCCATGGGCGAAGAACGATACGAGACGAAGGTGGCTCGGGCCGGCGCCCGGTTCCTGCACCTCAGCGAGGACGTCCTCTACCTGTTGGTGGCCATCGTCCTGGTGGCCGGAGCGGGAGTGGTGCTCGTGGACGCCGCCCACGGTCTCATCACCGAGCTCGAGGACGGCACCAAGCTGGCCATCGAGCACACCCTCGACTCCCTGCTCCTCGTCTTCATCCTCGTCGAGCTCCTCGGCGCGGTTCGGGAGACGGTCCGCAGGCGGCAGCTTGTCGCCGAGCCGTTCCTGCTGATCGGGATGATCGCCTCGATCAAGGAGATCGTGGTGGTGAGCGCCTTCGCTCCTGAGGACGCCGAGATCGCCGACACCATGCTCCAGGTCGGCGTGCTGGGCGCGGTGGTGGTCGGGCTCGCCGTGGCGCTCCTCCTCCTGCGTCAGAAGGAGGAGCACCCCGCCGAGTAGCGGCTACTCGCCGTCCTCGTCGTCGCCCTCGGTCTGGGCATCGACCTCTTCGTCGACCTCGCCCCCGATCGAGTCGACGGTGTCCTCCCCGTCCTGGATCTCCTCGTCGGTCGTACCCCCGTCGCCGTCCTCATCGGAGCAGGCGGCACCCGAGAGGGCGCCGAGGGACAGGAGCGCAGCCACGGAAGCTGCCTTCACGCGTGTTGTGGTCATGGCGGCGGGGTACCCGGCAGGATCACCGGGCAGACCTCAGCCGCCCTCCCACCAGATGGGGCTTCCGTGATAGCCCGCCGTGGCCAGCAGACGCTCCTCGCCGCCGGGCCAGGTGGTGAGGCGCAGCTCGGCGCGGTCACCGCCCGGCTCCATCCGCAGCCAGGCCAGCGGAGCCGCGCCAGAGGCGCCACGGCCCGCCGCTCCGATCGCGTCCCGGACTCGGGTGCGGCCGGCCGGTGACAGGTACTGCAGCACGATCGAGTGCACGACCACCGTCGCCACGCCAGGCCTCGCGACGCCCAGCTGCTCCTCGACCCAGTCGGCCGCGTCCGCACGGGCCACCTCGGCCGAGACGCTCCGGGCCACCTCGATGGCCGACTCGAGACGCTGGAAGCGCTCCAGCTGATCGGGCCACACGAAGGACATGAGGGTGGCGCGACCCTCCGGCGTGGTGGCGTCGAGCGGGCTGCGGTCGCAGCCCGAGCGCTCCGCCACGTCGAACGACGTCGGCAGATCGGGTGGGTCGCCCTCCCACACGTCGCGGAAGCGGACGGAGCTGTGTGGGTCACCGGACACCGCTCGGCCGGTGTCGTAGGAGAAGTGATCCCACCGCAGGTTCAGCCCTGCGCTCGCCCCCAGCTCGAGCACCCGCAACGGCAGCGCCGTGCGGCGGGTGACGGCGGCGTAGCCCCCGACCAGCACCGCGGACCGACCCACCTCGTTGGTCTGCACCCCATCCAGCATCCGGCGCTCCACCTCGTCACGGTGGCGGCGCACGGTGGTGAGGAAGGCCGGGCCTGGATCGCCGCTGTCCGCGCCGCCCACCGAGGGATAGAACGCGGCCAGCTCCGGGGCCCGGCCGTCCAGCACGATGCGGTGCACGCCACCGAGCAGGCGCAGCGCCAGCGCCGAGGCGAGGGGATCCTCGTCACGCCCCACGAGCAGCTCGGCACACACCCCGCCGTCGCGCACGTCAGCGAGCACGGCGTCGAGCACCCGACCGTAGAGAGGCGACGGCGACGCTCGGCAGGCCTGGGCCTGGAAGGCGATGACCTCGACGATCCGTTCGAGGCCCGCAACGCGATCATGCACTGCGCTGCACAGGGCACACCTGCACCAGGTGCTCCACGCCCTTGAAGCTGCGCCGACGGGCTCGCCCGAAGGCCACGCCCCGCAGGTCGCCCACTGCGCTGCGGACGGCCACGGTGGCCAGCACCTGACCGCCGTGAGCCGCCGCCGCCACCCGGGCGGCCACGTTGACGTCGTGGCCGATGAGGTCGTCGGCCGTGACGACGGCTTCCCCGGTGTGCACGCCGGCTCGCAGTCGCAGCGATCCCGGGGGCACCTCCACGAGCTCGAGGGCCGCCATGACCGCCGCTTCGGCGGACGGGAACGAGAGCATCAGGCCGTCGCCGAGCCGCTTGACCACCTTGCCGCCCCGGCTTCGAACGATCGGCCCGATGACGCGATGGTGCTCACCCAGGAGCCCCAACGCCGCCTCGTCGCCGTGTCGGGAGGTGAAGCGCGTGAACCCCTCCAGATCGGTGAAGACGATCGACGCCGGCGTCTGGCGCGTCTCCGCCTTGCCGTCCACGGGGTGCTCATAGGCGAGGAGCTGGAGGGCGTTGAGCCCGATGGATCCGAGCGCGGAGGGCCGCCGTTCGACGGAGCGCTCGAGGAACCGCTGCACCACGTCGAGGGCGGCGACCGAGCGGACCGGATGGTGGCCCGGCTCTTCGAGCCAGGCACGGTCGACCAGCCCCACCTCGACGGCCGTGTCGGTGAGCCCAGGATCCCGACGCAGGAGCTCCGCGGCCCGTTCCGCCATCCCCACCCGGACGGCATCGATGGCCGACTCCCCCTTCGAACGCGCGTCCTCCAGACCGGCCATCTGCGCCAACCTAGTGACGGCACGACGCCGCCCGCGTGGTCTCGGAGCCCGGGTCGCGGGTACCGTGGAGACCCCAGGGCCGCCCGACCGACGGCCTTCCCCGCCGTCCGTTCGGAACCAGTCGCCCATGCTCCTCGATTCGATCTCCGGCCCCGCCGACCTGCGGGAGCTGTCCCAGCCCCAGCTCGAACAGCTCGCTGGTGAGATCCGCCGACTCATCGTCGACTCCGTCGAGCGCACCGGCCACGGGCACCTCGGGTCCAACCTCGGCGCCGTCGAGCTCACCCTCGCACTGCACCGGGTCTTCGACTCCCCGCGTGACATCCTCCTCTGGGACACCGGGCACCAGGCCTACGTCCACAAGATGCTCACCGGCCGGGCGGCCGACTTCACCACCCTCCGCCAGGCCGGTGGCCTCTCCGGCTACCCGTCGCGCGCCGAATCGGAGCACGACTGGATCGAGAACAGCCACGCGTCGACGGTGATCAGCTACGCCCACGGCCTGGCCGTCGCCCAGGAGCACGAGCTCGGTGCCGGCCGGCGCATCGTGGCCGTCATCGGCGACGGCTCCCTCACCGGTGGCCTGGCCTTCGAGGGCCTCGACAACCTCGGCCACTCGGGCAAGAAGGCCATCCTCGTGCTGAACGACAACGGCCGCTCCTACGCCCCCACCGTCTCCAAGCTCGGCGACAGCCTCGCCCGCCTCCGCCTCAACCCCACCTACCTGCG
>JBDSUN010000068.1:0-5495 GCA_039927735.1 Acidimicrobiales bacterium
GGTCGGCCGAGGTCCGCCTCGAAGGCGGCCCGGTCGGCTGCGGTGACCACCGGTACATAGGCCAGGCTCTCCAGTGGCGAGAGGTCGATCACCTGGCGTCCGTAGGACTCGAACTCACCCAGGTCGACCTCCCCCTCCGGCGAGACCAGGCCGCCCGCTCCGGCCACCGCCGCCACCGAGCTGTCGGTGGTCGCCTCCACCAGCAGGTCGATCTCGGCGGCGAGGGTCTCCTCGCGCTCGCGGGCGTCATCGTCGGCCTGGGTCCATGCGATCGTGGTGGCACCGATGCCGGCCAGCAGCACGACGCCGACCGCAAGCAGCCTGGCCGGACCCATCGCCCGAATCGACGGAGGGTCCTCTGGGTTCGACGACCGGCTCCGACCGGCCAGCTCCACGGCGCCTCAGCCCTGATCGAAGAACTCGGTGGCGCCGGCCATGTCGAGGATCCCTCGCACCTGCCCCTCGGCGCCCTCCACCCGGAGGCCGCCCCCGGCCTTCACCAGCCGGTGGTGGGTGGCGACGAGCAGGCTGAGCCCGGTCGAGTCGAGGAAGCCGCACGCGGAGAGGTCCAGGGTGATGTGGGTCGCCCCGCCCTCGGCGTGGGCGGCCAGCTGGTTGCGCAGTGCGGGCGCCGTCGCGAGATCGAGGTCGTCGGCTACCTCGATCCGCACCGACGTCGGGGTGTTGGAGGATGGAGGCGGGCGCTCAGCACCGGTCGCCGTCGGGGCTCGCCACGGCTGCGGCGCCCGTCCGTCACGCACCTGCTCCACGAACTCACCAAGGAGCCAGCGACGATAGGCCAGCAGATCGGGAGGCGTGACCAGGGTGAGCAGCTCGCCTTCCAGGCAGAACCGGTCGAGCTCGTCGAGGAGCTCGGCGAGGTGGGCGGAGGCATCGACGATGTCGACAGGCAGCTCGTAGGTGATGTCGATCGTCGCCACCCCGCCCTCGATGGCAGCAGTCATCTGATCGGTCTGTGGCTGGGTCAGGGTGCCGTACCGCTCGACCAGCTCCGCCGTGAGCGCCTGGAGGCGCGCCGGAGCGGCATCCTCGGCCTGCGCGTGCTCGACGAAGGCCAGCTCCCGGCGGAGGGCCTCCTGGTGCTCGCCCGCCCGCCGATGGATCTCAACGGGGAGCTCGAGGAGCTTGATCTTCACGAGCGATCCGGCCTCGTTCATGCCGCCACCGTCGCCAGGTCGAACTCGAACCAGACGACCTTGCCATCAGATGTCGGGCGGGTCCCCCAGCGGACCGTGAGGTCGTCGAGGATGCGGAGGCCGCGCCCGGTGGTGGCGGTCCGCGAGTGAGAGCGACGCACGGGTTCGGTGGGGTCGTCGTCCGCGACCTCGACGGTGAGGAGGTCGGCCTCCCGGCGCACCGTCATCGTCGGGGCCGACCGGGCGTGCAGCACGGCGTTGGTCACGACCTCCGACACGCACAGCAGGAGCTCTCCGCACCGAGCGTGGCCGCCGAAGTGCTCTGCCACCGCCGCCCGAGCCGCCTTCGGGGTCGCCGAATCGTTGGGCAGCACCAGCGTGAACCCCTGCTCCACCTCGCCCACCTCCAGTGTTCGAGCGCTCGACGGCTGAGCTCGCTCCAGTTTGCCAGGTCTCGGGTCCCGAGCTGTGCCCGAGGATGCGTGGGGATCGTGTCCGGACCGAGGTTCGGCGGCCGCCAGCGACGGCCCTGTCGGAGCGGATGGGGCATCGCGGGCGCTCACAGGCCACCCTTGTAGGGGCCGGTGGCCGGAGATCACCGCCATTCGATCGAGAGAAGCAGGAGCTTGCGATGTCCGTGTGCCCGCAGTGCCAGACCGATGCCCACCTCCGCCTGCAGCGCCGGGATGGAGAGCCTGGCTACCAGTGCGCGCAGTGCAACACCTGGATGCAGTTCGGTGCCCTGCCGCCCAAGGCGCCCACGAAGGGCCGCACCGCAGCCCACAAGGCCAGCCCCGGTCGCTGGCCCGAGGACTTCCCGCTCGACGCCGATGGCAAGGTCGAAGAGGGCCTGATCGTGTGGTCGAAGTCGGGCGACATGGAGGGTCGCACCACTGGTGCGCGCCTCCGGTGCACGTCCGTCGGGTGCCCCGGTTGGTCCATCGCAGTGACGTGGGAGTCGGGCCAGGCGCTGCGCCCATGCTCGGAGGGGTGGCACTACGACCCCGAGACGAAGGCCATCCGCATCACCGCCGGCGGCGAGATCTCCGCTCGCTTCGTGGCCCCGCCGCCGCTTGGCGTCGACCCGCTGCCCAAGGAGGAGTGGCCGGCCCGGGCCGCCCTCGGCAAGCGCAAGTGCTGGCGCATCGCCGCATGACGGATCTGAACGTCCTCGGCGCCGAGCTGGAGCCCTGCGGGACCGACCCGCTCACCGGCTTCCATCGGGACGGGTGCTGCTCGACCGGCCCCGAGGACGTGGGCAGCCACACGATCTGTGCGGTCGTCACGGCCGAGTTCCTCGAGCACCAGCGGTCGATCGGCAACGACCTCAGCACCCCGATGCCGCCCTACCGGTTCCCCGGCCTGGTGCCGGGAGACCGGTGGTGCGTGACGGCCGTCAACTGGCTGCGTGCCCACGAGGCTGGCCGGGCGGCTCCGGTGGTGCTGGCGTCGACCCACCTGCGAGCGCTCGACATCGTGCCCCTGGCCGCCCTCCAGGAGCATGCCGTCGACGTCCCCGGTGACCTGAGCGCGCTCGACGAGTAGCCCCACCGGTCAGGCGGACGGCTCCTCCACCGTCCAGCCGCGGCGCGTCAGCTCGTCGGCCAGCAGGGAGGCCGGCATCCCCTTGATCGCCTGCACCCGTTCGCCTTCGAGGCGGTCGGCTGCCGATGTCTGCTCCATGGACGGCTGCCCCAGTCCGATCACCGGCTCCACTGCCGGGTCGGCGGCGAGGAGCTGGTCGATGAGGGTGGACGCCTCGTCCTTGGTGAACTTCCCCCCGGCTTGGCGCTGGGTCAGGCCGAGGGCGCCGCGTGCCTCGCGGAAGCTGTCGTAGCCGGCCTTGAGCATCAGCGACTCCAGGTACTGGATCTGCTTGTGCGACGCCGGGGGACCGGACTGCTGACCGAAGGCCATGCGCGAATCCTCCCATGACGCGGGCCGCTCAGGGGCTCAGCACGAACCCCGCATAGCCGTCGTCGACCACCCGTTCGCACTGCTCCACGTAGGTCGGGAATCCCGGCAGCGGCATGAAGACCCGGGTCTTGCCGGGGACGTTGGCCCCCAGATACCACGAGTTGCAGGTCGGGAAGAGCGTGAACCCCGCCACGGTGTTCACGAAGTCGACCCAGTCGTCCTGGGCCTGGGACGTGGCCTCGATGGTGGTCTGGCCGTGGCCGTAGAGGTGGGCGATGCAGTCGGAGATCCACTCGACGTGGTGCTGGATGCTGACCAGCATGTTGGTGAGGACCGAGGGGCTTCCCGGTCCGGTGATGGTGAAGAGGTTGGGGAACCCCTCCACGCTCAGGCCCAGGTAGGTGCGGGGGCCGGCCGCCCAGGACTCCTGCAGGGTGCGGTCGCCCCGACCCCGGATGTCCATCCGCAGCAGGGCGCCGGTCATGGCGTCGAAGCCCGTGGCGTAGACGAGCACGTCGAGTTCGTGGTGGCCGGCCGTCGTACGGATGCCAGTCGGTGTGATCTCCTCGATGGGCGTCTCCCGCAGGTCCACGAGGTGGACGTGGTCCTCGTTGAAGGTGGCCCAGTACCCGGTGTCCACGCAGAGTCGCTTGCACCCAACCACCTGGTCCGGCGTGAGCTTGCGGACCATCTCGGGGTCCTCGACGATCTCGGCCAGCTTGCCCCGCACGAACTCGGCGGCCAGGTCGTTGGCCCCCTTGTCGAGCAGCAGGTCGTTGTAGGCCCCGAGGAAGCCCAGGCCACCCTGCTCCCACCGCCGTTCGAACTCGTCCAGCCGCTCCTCGTCGTCCACCTCGAGCGCGGAGCGGTCGTTGCGCTCCATGCTGGCTCCGAAGGCGCTGGGCATCTGCCGGTTGGCGGCCCGGAAGTCGGCGTAGGTGGCCTTGGTCTCCTTCACCCCCACCGGGTCGAGCGGTTGGTTCCACGCCGGCACCGTGAAGCTCGCTGTGCGCTGGAACACCGTGAGCTCCGCCGCCTCCCGGGCCATGACGGGGATGGACTGGATGGCCGAGGACCCCGTGCCGATCACGCCAACGCGCTGACCGGTGAGATCGACCTGCTCGTGGGGCCAGCGGCTGGTGTGGTAGCTCGGGCTCTCGAAGGAGTCGGCCCCGGCGATGTCGGGCATGTTGGCCGAGCTCAGGCAACCGGTGGCCATGACCAGGAAGCGGGCGTCGACAACATCGTTCCGATCGGTCCTCACCCTCCAGGTGCTGGAGGCCTCGTCGAAGGTGGCGCCGACGACGCGCGTCTCGAGCTGGATCGCCTCGCGGAGGGCGTAGCGGTCAGCCACGTGGTTGGCGTAGGCGAGGATCTCGGCCTGCGGCGCGTAGCGCTCTGTCCACTCCCACTCCTGCTGGAGCTCCTCGTCGAACCCGTAGGAGTACTCCATGCTCTCGATGTCGCACCGAGCCCCCGGGTAGCGGTTCCAGTACCAGGTGCCGCCGACGCCGTCGCCGGCCTCGAACACCTGGACCGACCGGCCGAGGCCGCGGAGCTTGTGGAGCATGTAGAGCCCGGCGAACCCGGCGCCCACCACCACGACGTCCACCTCGTGCTGCGCGCCGCTCATGTCCTGCCTCCCGGGCGTCGTCGCCTGCTCGATGATCCTCTCCGGGCTCCGGGTGTTCGACGTCCGCGACCCGCACCGCTGCTCACTGCTGTGGGCTCTACGGGGGGCCCGGGGTCAGCGACCGCGGTTGACCTGGTTCCGGTATCGGCGGCGCTCGTCGAGGTAGCGCTCCACCGACACGCCGGCGGCCTTGGCCTTCTGCTCCAGGTTGGCGGTGTCCTCGTCCAGCCGCTGCTGACGGAGCTCGTCTTCGGTGAGACCGAGCTTGGCCGCCTCCGCCGCCCGCCTCTTGACGCGCTCGGGGTCTCTGGCCATCTCGGCACCCTAGGACGTTACCAACGGCATCGACGCCGGGCGTCGCCTCGGCGGAGCGGGCGGCCGGCCGGGGCCACGCGCGGTGGAGGGGTCGACATCAGCGCACCTCAGCCTAGGAGGGAGGGTCTCGGGAGCAGGAGTACCGTCGACACCATGGTCACCCCGGTCCTCGCCACGGACGTGGAGCACTTCGTCGAGCAGGGATGGCTGCTGACGCAGAGCCATGACGACGTCGCTGCGGTGGTGGCGTGGGTCGAGGAGGTGGCGGCCTGGCCCGACGAGGGGGGGGAGTGGCTGCACCACCGCGAGCTCACCGACGCCGGGCCCCAGCTCTGCCGCACCGAGAACTTCGTGCCCTTCCACGGGGGGCTCCGCTCGTTGCTGACCGGCGGGCCGATGCTGGCCACGGCATCAACGCTGCTCGGCGAGCCGGCTGTGCTCTACAAGGAGAAGATCAACTACAAGCTGCCCGG
>JBDSUN010000069.1:0-4104 GCA_039927735.1 Acidimicrobiales bacterium
CGCCGGTGCCTCGCGGAGCGCCGCGCGCTCGGCCTCGCTGGCGGCGACGAGGGGGTCGTCGATGAGCTCGGCGCGCTTCACCTTGCGGGCGAGCACGACGGCGCCGACGACGCCGATGACGAGCAGCACGGACGTGACCTCGAAGGCGAACAGGTAGGTGGTGAAGAGGGACTCGCCGAGCTGGGCAACGTCGGGCGTGGACCCGTCGAGCAGGTTGGGGTCGCCCAGCTGGGCGCCGCCACCGGTGACCTCCCAGCCGGTGGCGTGCATGGCCACCAGGGGCAGGGCCAGCACGCCCAGGCCGACGATGCCGGCGGCCACCCGTTGGCCCCCGCCGAGCGGCTCGACGGAGAGGTCCTCGGCCCGGTCGACGCCCAGCAGCATGAGCACGAAGAGGAACAGGATCACGATGGCGCCGGCGTAGACGATCACCTGGACGGCGGCGAGGAAGTTGGCCTCCTGGGCCACGAACAGCACGGCGATGCCGAAGAGGGTGCCGACGAGGGAGAGGGCGGCGTGCACCGGGTTGCTGTTGAGGACCACCCCGAGGGCACCGGCGATGCAGGCGGCGCCGGCCACGAGGAAGACGAAGAGCTCCATCAGTGGTGGCCGCCGTCGTCGATGGCCTCGGCCTCGCCGGAGCCATGGGAGAGCCCCGCTGTGGGGTCGGCGGCTTCGGCAGGCGACGGCGCGTCCTGGCCCTCCTCGGCCGGCTTCACCCCGAAGCCGAGCTCGCCCGACCACGCCACCACGCCCACGTAGTCGGCGTCGCCGGATGCGGCCGTGGCCCGCACCCACTGGGACGACTTGGCTGCCACCGCCGCCATGTCGGACCAGTCCTCCCAGGGCAGCTGCTGGGGCAGCCCGTCGTCACCGACGACCAGCTCGTCTTTGGTGTAGATGGCGTCCTGGCGGTTGGTGAAGGAGAACTCGAAGAGCTTCGACTCCGTGATGGCCTCGGTGGGGCAGGCCTCCACGCAAAGGTCGCAGTGGATGCAGCGCAGGTAGTTGATCTCGTAGACGAAGCCGTAGCGCTCGCCGGGCGACACCGGGTCGTCGGGAGGGTTGTCGGCACCGCGCACATAGATGCAACGAGCCGGGCAGACACCGGCGCACAGCTCGCAACCGATGCACTTCTCCATGCCGTCCTCGTAGCGGTTCAGGACGTGCCGGCCGTGGAGCCGGTCGGCCTTCTCCCGCTTCGGACCCGAGTCCTTCACGTAGGGCACCGTCACGGTGCGACCGGACTCCGAGCCCTTGAACAGCTTGCCGAAGGTGATCTTGAAGCCCTCGAGGTAGCCCATCAGACAGACGTCCCTTCCCGCTCGGATTCCTCGCGACGCTGCTGCGAGGTGCGCGCAGCCCTGGTGAGCAGGAGGTAGGCGCCCACCATGGCGCCGAAGCCGACCGCCACCACCACACCGTTGTTCCAGCCCTCGTCCCGACCGATGTTGAGCGCCGCGAGCAGGAGCATCCAGCCGAGGGCCAACGGGATCAGGACCTTCCAGCCCAGGTCCATGAGCTGGTCGTACCGGAATCGGGGCAGCGTGGCCCGAAGCCAGACGAACATGAACAGGAAGATGAAGAGCTTGGCCACGAACCAGAGGGGCCCCCAGATCCAGTCGGGGCCGAAGAACGTCGGCCCGGAGGGACCGCCGAGGAAGAGCGTGACGATGATCGCCGACATCGTCACCGTGTTCATGAACTCGGCCAGGAAGAACAGGGCGAAGCGGATGGAGGAGTACTCGGTGTGGAAGCCGCCGACCAGCTCCTGCTCGGCCTCCACGAGGTCGAAGGGGGGGCGGTTCAGCTCGGCGGTGCCGGCGATCACGAAGATGACGAACGGCACCACGCCGGTGACCACCACGTTCCAGCGGGGGATGATCCCACCGAAACCGTCGCCGGCCTGGCCCATGACGATGTCGTGGGTGGACAGGGAGCCCGCCATCAGGACGACGGCCACCACCGACAGGCCGAGGGCCGCCTCGTAGGAGACCATCTGGGCGGTGGCCCGAACGGAGCCGAGCAGCGGGTACTTGGACCCCGAGGACCAGCCGGCCAGCATCACGCCGTACACGGCGATCGACGAGCAGGCCAGGATCAGCAGCACGCCGATCGGTGGATCGGCCAGCTGCAGGAAGGTGTTGTGGCCGAAGAGCCGCACCACCCCCTGCTTCTCCTCCGTGAACACACCACCGATGGGGATGACGGAGAAGACCAGGAAGGCCGGCACCAACGAGAGGAACGGGGCCAGGATGAACACCCGCTTGTCGGCCCGATCGGGGACCAGGTCCTCCTTGAAGAAGAACTTGATGCCGTCGGCGAGCGTCTGGAGCATCCCGAACGGGCCGGCCCGGTTGGGGCCGAGCCGGTTGCTCATGTCGGCGTGGAGCTTGCGCTCGAACCAGATCATGAACAGCACGGACACGAGCAGCAGCCCGAAGGTGACCAGCACCTTGAGCAGGACGATGAGGACCTCGGCCAGGCCGATGCCGTCGGCGAGGAGGGGGTCGAGGCCGAGCATCACGACTTGGCCACCCGCACCTCGGTGACCGCCGCGACGGCATCGATGAGGGAGCCGATGGCGGGACCGGTCTGGCCGACCACCACCGCTGCCGCGCCCTTTCCGACGGCGAGGTCCGGGCGCACCGGGAGCGTCACCGAGCCCGAGGAGGTGGAGACGGTGACCATGGCACCGGCATCGACCCCCAGGCGGTCGAAGTCATGCGGGTGCATCCGGAGGGACGACTCGGCGGCCAGCCCAGCCAGGCCGGGCGCGTGCTGCACGTCGGTGCCCTGGTCGTAGAGCTTGCGGACGGCGACGAGTCGAAGCGAGTAGGCGTCCACCGGCGGAGCGTCGGCAAAGGCCGGCGCCGTGAAGGCGAGCACGCCGGGCCGGGTGGGACCGGCCGGCGGAGGGGGGGCGGTGGCGGTCGCCCCGGGGGGCTCGGCGTCGGTGTGGTCGGCCTCGCCTTCGGCGTCGGCTTGGGCCTCGGTGGCCTCGGCGTCGGCGGCCCGCTGCTCCTCGTCCGTGTTCACGGCTGCGGCGGCGACAGCGGCCTCCCCGGCGGCAGGGTCGACCCCCGGATCGGACGGGCTCGCTGACTCGAGCTCGGGTCTCTCCTCGGGCGCCAGTGGTGCCACCACGCCGTCCCGACCGCCGTGGGCCTGGACGATCTCGGGCGTGATGCCGGCGTGGCTCGGCGCCAGGGTGGCGATCTCGTCCAGGATCTGGGTGGGCGAGGTGAGGCCGAGGTCGACGCCGAGGAGGCGGCTCAGCTCGGCCGCCACCATCCAGTCGTCTCGAGCGGTCCCGGGAGGGGTGACCTTGCGGCTCACCGTGCTGATCCGGCCCTCGATGTTGGTGGTGGTGCCGTCCACCTCGGTGGGCCCGGCGGCCGCCAGCACCACGTCGGCCTGCTGGCTGGAAGCGGTGAGGAACCGGTCGACCGCGATCACCGTGCGGGCACCGGCCAGGGCCCTGGTGGCCAGATCGCGATCGGGGAAGTCGGCCAGCGGGTCGGCGCCGAGGAGGACGAGGACGTCCAGGCGCCCTGCGGCAGCCTCTTGCAGGATGCCGGTGGCGTCCAAGCCGCGCTCGGACGGGACGGTCGGCCAACCGCTCTCGCGGAACCAGGTGCGGCCGTCATCGAGGGTGGTGCGCCCGGGGAGCAGGCCTGGCGCCAGGCCCATGTCGAGGGCGCCGTGCACGTTCCCCCGGCGCAGGGCGCTGAGGAAGCGGACCTCGGGGTGAGCGGCGTGGATGGCTGCCGCGGCCGCCACCGGGGCGTCGGAGGACTCGGCCAGGTTGGCGCGGCCGAGGACCACGGTGACGGGCCCGTCGGCCAGGAGGGCGGCGACCTGGGCGATGGCGGAGGGCTCGATGCCCCCCACCTCCTGCGAGGCGGAGCCGGCCAGCAGAGCGCTCACGACCTCGCCGACCGCACCGGGCCGGTGCAGCAGGGTGACCTGGGCCAGCTCCGACGACGACGTGCGCTGGGCGGCCAGCTCGACGACGGAGGCGCCATCGCGGGTGACGGCGTGGCGGAGTCGGAGAAAGAGGACCGGCAGCTCCTCTTTGAGGTCGGGGGCGAGGAGGAGCAC
>JBDSUN010000070.1:0-2946 GCA_039927735.1 Acidimicrobiales bacterium
GAGACCGGCGGTCATGAACTGGAGCAACGCCATCTGGGCGGTGGCGTCCTGCATGGCGACCCGATCTGGTTCGAAGTCGTTGTAGCTCCGTGATCGCTCCACGGGTTGGCCCGCATCGCGCAGGTGGTTGAACATCACCTTCTCGGCGAGGGTGAGGCCACGACCCAGGCGATCGCGCCCTAGAGCGACCCGTTCCGGGAGGCGGGCGTACACCTCGTCGACCAGCTGGATGGGGGTGGTGTCCATGGTGGGGCATCCTCGTGTCGTCCTTTGGCACCATCAGTATGGGCCTTGGGCCAGCGTCTCCACGGCGTCCGCCGCCATCCCGGCCCCCAGCTTGCGACCTACAGCTTCGGCCAGGTGCGGGTCTGGCGTCGACGCTTCCGGGAGCGATCTCCGAGCGCCCAGGCTCGGCGCCAGGCGGGCGCCGTCGGTCCGGTGAGGGGCGGCGTGGCCGCCCTGGCCGCCCGCTGGCGGGCCTGCCACCAGTCGGTGGTGGCCTCATCCGCGAGGGTGGCCACCGAGCGCTCGATCCGCTCGGCGTAGCGCGAGGCGCTCTCGCCACCTTCGGGGTGCAACGGTGTCCCGTAGGTGACGCGAACGTGGGCCGGGGTCGGCCGCTTGGCTCCTTTGCGGAGGATCTTGGCCGTGCCCTCGATGTGCAGGGGGACCACGGGCACGCCACAGCGGTTGGACAGGTAGGCCGCCCCGCCTCGGAAGGGCTGGCCCCAACCATCGGGGGAGCGGCCGCCCTCCGGGAAGATGAGCATCGACCAACCCTCGGCGATGAGCGCGGCGGCCTGGTCGGCCGAGCGACGAGTCACCTTCGAGCGCTCGATGGGGATGGCCCCGATCACCAGTGCCGAGGCCGCCGAGGTGAGGCGGGTGCGGAAGAAGTAGTCGGCGGCTGCGCCCACGAAGACCTTGTAGCGCCACGGCTCGGGGATGGAGGTGAGCACCACGGGCGTGTCCAGGTGGCTGTGGTGGTTGCCGGCGAAGATCACGGGACCGTGGCTGAGCCCGGCCAGGCGGTCGATGCCGTCTCGCTCGGGGGCGCCGAGGGCGGCCACGGCGGGCCGCAGCACCCCTTCGACCAGGACGGTGCGGGCCAGGCGGGCGGGGAAGCGTCGAGCCCAATCGGAGTCGTAGTCGGCCCCCAGGCGGCGACTCGGGGGCAGCGGTTCGACCCCGCCCGGCAGCGTCGGCGCCGAGAACGGGAACGGGAGCTTCGGTGGCCGGGGCACCTTCACGTGACGTCGGCCATCACGATCGGGGGATTGTGCAGGTGGGTGATGGTGGCGTCTCGCCCCACCACGTCCGACGCCATCTCCAGTGCGTCGTTCAGGGTGGAGGCGGGCGTGAAGCCGAGCCGTCGCACCGAGCGGGGCTCGCCGCCGACGATGATCACCTTGCCCAGGTGGGCCAGAGCGTGGCTTCCCCAGTACCACATGTAGAACGGGTGGACGCCGTGGTAGGCGTGGCTGGTGCGGTAGAGGTGGCGGTACCACTCGTCTTCGGCGTACTGCTTCTCGTAGCGGCTCTCGATCTCGATCGGGTCGGTCGTCTCGGCCAGCACCTGCTCGAAGAAGTCGATGTAGCTGGGGTGGTGCACGGGGTGGAACTCCCACGGCGTGGGGTGGCTCATGATGAGCACGCCGCCCTCCCGCACGAGGGGCTCGCCCCGGTACATGTTGAAGAAGTAGCCGAGCCCGAGGCACATGACGAGGATCGGGTTCATGATCGAGTTCACGTTGTAGGGGCAGATGTAGGGCAGCCCCATGGTGAGGATGTCCGTCTGCCCCTCGATGGTGACGAGCTGCTGCTTGAAGACGTTCTCGGTGGTCACCTCGTGCACGGCGTCCACCTCGCCGGCCTGCACCGACGTGATGCCGTACGGAGCCAGCCACGAGTTGAAGATCTTGCGGCGCGCCTTCAGGGGCAGGCGATCGAGCCCGGCCTTCATCCCGATGAAGGTCGCCCGGTCGCGCGCCGTCCACTCCCACTCCCGCTTCTGGAGCACGGACATCGGCCCGGAGGTGCCGAAGGTGTCGTTGTTCAGGGTGGTCTCGATCTGGAACACCTTGATGCCGCTGGCCTTGAGCACCTCGCCCATGCGCCAGTTCGACGAGTGCAGCTCGCTCTTGTGCCGGTCCATGAAGCTGCGGGAGGCCCGCATGGTCTTCACGTTGTGGTGGTGCCGGAGCGACTTGTATGACGCCAGGCCGGTGGCGGTGGACTTCCAGCCGCCGTCCATCGAGACGAGGTTGATGTTCACGTAGACGATCAGGTCGCTCTCGGCCGCTCGCTTGCTGATCTCCACTTCCTCGCCGTGGGGCGTGGCGCCGATGAAGGCGAGGTTGTCGGGGTCCTCGGCGTCGTGGTTGTAGAGCAGGCCGTGGGGGGCGAAGGCGTCGTAGACGCGATCGCCGACGGCGTGACGCAGCTCCGCCTCGGTCATGCGGCGGTGCAGGGCGAGGGCGGCGATGAGGTGGACGTCGTCGACGCCGGCGGCCGCCGCCACGTCGAGCACGGCCTCGATCACCCGCTGGCGCACGTCCGGTCGGCGCATGGGCGGCAGCGGCAGGCTGATGTCGTCGAAGGCGATGGTGAGCTTCATGCCCGGTGTGAGCAGCGCCCGCAGCGGGGCCGAGTCGCCGAGGGGGTTCTCGAGGGCGAAGCGGATGGCGGTGTCGGGATCCTCCAAGGCCTCCAGCGGCTCGGCCGGATACAGCACTCGGCTGCGCCCGGCCGGCAGGCGCTCCAGCTTCAGCGACTCGCCGTGGTGGAACAGGATCGGCGGCGTGGAGCGATCGACGTCGAGGACGAAGCCAGGGCGGGGCATCAGATGTTGTCTCTCTCTCGTTCCGACCGGAGGTCGAAGGCGATCTTGACGGCGCCACGAGCGCCGGCGCTGGCGGCGTGGGCGATGGCCTCCTCGTAGCGGCG
>JBDSUN010000071.1:0-7021 GCA_039927735.1 Acidimicrobiales bacterium
CGGCGAGCGGGAGGAGCTCGACCGCTACGCCGCCGAGCTCCGGGCCCTCGGCGTGGCCTCCGGGGAGCTCGATCTCTTCGCCGCCTTCAACCAGGTGGCCGACGGCGGCACGCTCGCCTTCTACGACCCCACCGACCAGCGGGTACGGGTGCGCGGCACCGAGATGACCGTGGGTCTCGAGGTCACCATCGTCCACGAGCTCACCCACGCCCTGCAGGACCAGCGCTTCGACCTCGAACGCCTCGACGCCAGCGACCTGGACAGCGGGGCGTCGGCTGCCTTCCGCGGCCTGGCCGAAGGGGACGCCGTCCGGATCGAGGAGGCGTACACCGCGGACGAGCTCACCGAGGCCCAGAGCGAGGCCTACGACGAGGAGTACGCCGGGGAGCTGGCCGACAGCCAGCTGGCCACCGCCGACGTCCCGCCGTTCCTGAGCGCCACCTTCAGCGCGCCGTACGCGCTGGGCCAGCCCTTCGTCACGATGCTCCTGGGCCAGGACGGCAACGACGGCGTCGACGACGCCTTCGAGTCACCGCCCGACACCGAGGAGCACCTCTTCGACCCCACCAGCGTCCTCGCCGAGGAGACGGCCGTCGACGACCTCGAGCTCGGCTTCGAGGAAGATGACGACGAGCTGCTCGACGACGGCCCGATGGGCGCGCCGGGCTGGTTCCTCTTCCTGGCCGAGCGCATCGACCCGAAGGTCGCCTTCGACGCCACCCTGGGGTGGGGCGGCGACCGCTTCGCCGCCGTGGAGCGCGACGGCGTCACCTGCGTGCGGGCGGTGTTCGCCGGTGACACCACCGACGACGAGGCGGAGATGACCGCCGCCCTGGAGGAGTGGGCCGACGCCATGCCCGGCGACGGCGCCGAGGTCGGTGAGGTCGACGGGCACCCGGTGCTCGAGAGCTGCGATCCCGGCGAGGACCTCGACCTCGAGCTGACCGGTCGGTCGGAGACGTCGCTCTACCTGCCCAGCCTGTGGGGCTACCTCGTGGCCGACGCCGCCTCGGTGCTCGAGGTCGACGAGGCGCGGTGCTACGCCCGCACGGTCATCGACGGCCTGAGCTACGAGGAGATCATCGACCCCGAGGGCGCCACCCTCGGCGGCTCCGACTTCCAGCAGACCCTGACCGACGCCTTCGAGACCTGTCGCTAGCCGGCTCCTCGGCCGACCACTCGCGGTCGGGGGTGACGTAGATGAGCGGCAGGCTGAGGGCGCTGACGAGGGCCTTCACGGAGAGGTTCACCAGGAAGATCTCGCCCACCACGGACCAGGGCAGGGTGAGGGCGTGGTCGCGGAGGCCGGGGATGGCTCCGAAGGCGCCCACCGCGAAGATGACGTTGTCGATGGGCACGCTCACAGCGTTGCTCACGGCCACCCTGGCCCACTGGTGCCGGGTGGTCACCCGGCGTATGAACCAGTGGTACACCTCGGTGTCCACCAGCTCGCTCACCACCTCGGCGAGGATCGACGCCACGGTGATGCGCCACAGCGGGGCCAGCACGGCCTGGAACTCGGCGCCCAGCGGGTAGGACGCATCGCTCGGCGCGGCTGCCGCCCACTGCAGGTACAGGGCCATGGCGACGTTGACGGCGGCGGCGGTGAGGACCAGGGTGCGGGCGGCCTGCTTGCCGAGCGCCTTGTGCACGACGTCGCGGAGCGTGAACGTGATCGGGTAGATGAAGGTGCCCATGTCAACGGCCCGGCCGGCGAACGAGCCGATCTTCAGGCTGGTGATGTCGGCGATCACCTGGGCGCCGACGTAGGCGCCGACGGCGGCGATGGCGACGCGCGTGACGGGAGACAGCAGGGGGGCTGGGCGCGTGGTGGTCGCCACGTTGGGCCTCCGGTTTTGGTCAGGCGGGTGGTCCGGTACCGCCACGGTCAGGTCGCGCGACCCTACGAGGTAGACAGGCGCATGGACGAGGCGACCTCGGGATGACCGGCTCCTACTCCGGCGGGACCAAGGCGGTCGACGAGGCCGAGCGCGCCCGGCTCGCCGCCGAGCGCGATCGCATCCGGTCGACCTACCTCCACCCGCGAGACGACCGCCCGCCGTCGAGTGCCCGCGGGGCGCACCACATCGCCCTGATCTGCTCGGACGTCGAGCGCACCACACGCTTCTACCAAGAGGTGCTCGGCTTCCCGCTCACGGTCATGTTCGAGAACAGGGACCTACCCGGCTCCACCCACTTCTTCTTCGACCTCGGGGCGGGCAACACCATCGCCTACTTCGACCTGCCGGGCGTCGACCCAGTCGACTACGCCGAGGTGCTCGGCGGTCTCCACCACCTGGCCATCTCGATCGACCCCGACCAGTGGCGGGCGGCCAAGAACCGTCTTGACGAGGCGGGCATCGCCTACGACCACGTCGCCGAGACCAGCCTCTACTTCCGCGGCCCCGACGGCGAGCGCCTCGAGCTCCTCGCCGACCCCCTCCGCTGGATGTACGGCGAAAGAGTCGACTGACCCAACCTCAAGGGCCCCTTCGGAGGAGGACCTCCTGGGCGATGGTGGCCACGTGGAGGCCGTCCTGGCTGAGGACGTTGCCGATGCTGAGACCTCGACTGGACAGGTAGCCATGGCTGGTGAAGTCGTGGACGTGCCACGACTCCGCCCGTGACGGGCGGTGGAACCAGATGGCGTGGTCGAGGCTGGCGGACATCCACCCGAGCTCGAACGCGTCGCCCTCGCCTGGCGCCGGCCGCTCGGGGTGGAGGGCGACGACCGCGTCCGTGGGCAGGTCATCGGAGAGGTAGGCGAGCGCGCAGGCCTGCAGCACCGGGTCGTCGCCGATGGTGTCGTTCAGCTTCAGCCAGGCGACGCCCTTGCCCTCCTCCGCCCCGCGCAGCTGGGCGAAGCGCCGCTCGAACATGGGGCTCCACGAGTAACCGGTCAGCGCGTCGGGTGGAGCCGCGTCGGGGAGCGCCGCTGTCTGCACGTCGTGGCCAGGCTCGTCGACCTGGAAGGACGACGACAGCGTGAGGATGACGCCCACCTCTTGGCGAGCCACCACGCTGCGGGTGACGAAGGAGCGGCCCTCGCGCGCTCGGGTGACCTCCAGGCGGATCGGCTCGTCGGCGTCGCCCCTCCGGATGAAGTAGGCGTGGAGCGAGTGGACCCCGAAGCGCTCCTCGACCGTGGCCGCCGCCGCCCGCAGGGCCTGGGCCACGATCTGGCCGCCGTAGAGCCCGCCCCACGGGTACTGAGGCCCGCGAGCGAGGTAGACGTCGTCACCTGAGGGCTCCAGCTGCATCATCGTCACGAAGTCCACGCCGGATCGTCGCTCGCCCGCCGGCGCTGGCGCCAGCCCACTCATCCCGTCGCCACGGACGACGGGCACGAGCGGATCACTCGTGCACGCCCTCCCCCGGCGAGGATTCCGCCGTCAGACCTAGGCTTGGATCATGGATCGCATCCACCACCTCGTCGGGGGCCAGTCGCGGCCCGGCACCTCGGGTCGACGCTCGGACATCTTCGATCCCGCCACCGGGCAGGTCATCGCCGAGGTGGACCTGGCCTCGATCGAGGAGGTCGACGACGCCGTGGCCGTCGCCGTCGATGCGCAGCGGAGCTGGCGGGACGCCCCGCTCGGGCGGCGGGCCCAGGTGCTGTTCGCGCTCCGGGAGACGGTGGCCCAACGAGAGGGCGAGCTGGCCGCGGTCATCACCGCCCAGCACGGCAAGACGCTGGCCGACGCCGGCGGCGAGGTGCAGCGGGGGCTCGAGTGCATCGAGTTCGCTTGCGGGATCGCCGAGCTGCTCAAGGGCGACTTCTCGGCCCAGGCCGCCAACGGCGTCGACGTGCGCTCGCTGCGGCAACCGGTGGGCGTGGTCGGTTGCATCACGCCGTTCAACTTCCCGTGCATGGTGCCGCTGTGGATGCTGCCGAACGCCATCGCCTGCGGGAACGCCGTCGTGCTGAAGCCCTCCGAGCGCGATCCGGGTGCGTCGGTCCTCCTCGCGGAGATGTTCCGCGAGGCCGGCCTGCCCGACGGGGTGCTCAACGTCGTCAACGGCGACCAGGTGGCGGTGAACCGGCTGCTCCAGCACCCCCACGTCGCCGCCATCAGCTTCGTGGGCTCGACGCCCGTTGCTCGGCACGTCTACGAGACCGGGACAGCGCACGGCAAGCGCGTCCAGGCCCTCGGTGGCGCCAAGAACCACATGGTCGTGCTGCCCGACGCCGACCTCGACCTCGCCGCGGATGCAGCCGTGAGCGCCGCCTACGGATCGGCCGGCGAGCGCTGCATGGCCGTCAGCGTGGTGGTGGCGGTGGGCGAGGTGGCCGACCCGCTGGTCGATGCCATCCGCCTGCGCCTCGACAAGCTGGTGGTGGGCGCGGGCTCCGACCCGACCACGGAGATGGGCCCGCTCATCACCGCTGAGCATCGCGACCGGGTGGCGAGATACGTGGAGCGAGGCATCGATGCCGGCGCCGACGCGGTGGTGGACGGACGCCAGCTCACCGTCGCCGGCGACGGCTTCTTCCTCGGCGCCAGCCTCCTCGACCACGTCACCCCCGACATGGACGTCTATCGCGACGAGATCTTCGGGCCGGTGCTGTGCATCGTCCGGTCCGACGGGTTCGACGAGGCCGTCGACCTGATCAACGCCAACCCCTACGGCAACGGCGTCGCCCTGTTCACGCGCGACGGGGGCGCCGCCCGCCGCTTCGAGCAGGAGGTCGAGGTGGGCATGGTCGGCATCAACGTGCCCATCCCCGTGCCGGTCGCCGCCTTCAGCTTCGGCGGCTGGCGCTCGTCTCTCTTCGGTGACAGTCACATGTACGGCCCCGAGGGTGTGCGCTTCTACACCCGCGCCAAGGTCGTGACGACGCGCTGGCCGGACCCGGCCACCAGCGCCGTCGACCTCGGGTTCCCTCGCAACCGCTGAGCGGGAACCAGCTCGCACGGTCGGCTCGTCGTAGGGGCGTCCCCCTGCCCGAGGAGCCCACCATGTCCCGAGCCCGACGTCCCCGCCGATTGGTCGGCGCCCTCCTGGCGTCGTCGGCCGCCCTCGTCGCCACCGCTGTGCCCGCCGGGGCGTGCGGGGGCCTGATCGGCGAGAACGGCACCATCCAGCTGACCCGCACCTCCACCCTGGCCGCCTACCACGACGGCGTGGAGCGCTACATCACCTCCTTCGAGTTCACCGGCGAGGGCGAGTCACTGGGGTCGATCATCCCGCTGCCCGACGTGCCCACCGAGGTGGTGCGCGGCGGCGACTGGACCCTGCAGCGCCTCGCCCAAGAGGTGGCGCCCCCCGCCCCCGAGGCGCTCTCCCGCTCGGAGAGCGCCGCCTCGGCGGACGCCGGTGCCGAGGTGCTCCTCGAGACGCAGATCGACGCCCTCGACATCACCATCCTGAGGGGCGGGGGCGACGAGGTGGGCACGTGGGCCCGCGACAACGGCTTCCTCCTCACCCCCGACGCACCTGAGGTGCTCGACTTCTACGGCCACCGCAGCGAGATCTTCATGGCTGCCCGCTTCGACGCATCCCGCGCTGCCGAGCTCGGCCAGAGCGCCGGGGACGGCACCCCGATCATGCTCACCATCCCCACCGACGCCCCGTGGGTGCCGCTGCGCATCCTCAGCCTCGGCCTGGACGGAGAGCGCGTGGTGGAGGCGGACGTGTTCCTGCTGACCGACGACGAGCCGGACCTGCTGGCCGGCGGCCCGGGGCTGACCCTGGAGCGCAGCGAGCCGGCCAACGCGTCGCTGCTCGATGACCTGCGGTCCGACGTCGGCATGGAGTGGGTGCCCGAGGACATGTGGTTCACCTACCTGCAGGTGGACGCCGAAGCCGAAGATCTCGACTATGACCTGGCCGTCTCCGCCGACGGCGCGACCCTCCCGACGCTGGCCGACACCGGGGTCTCGGCCCCTGATGCCCGCTCCATCAGCGCCGCCGGACCGGGTCTCGCCACCTGGCCGCTGGCCGCCGGCGCGTTGGCGGCCGTCATCGTCCTGGCCCCACGGCTCGGGGGCGACCGTCGCCGGCGGCCCGACCACGTGGTGCCGCTGTGAGGCTCCTCGCCAGGCTGGCCCTCGCCGTCGGCGTGGGCGCCGTCGTCGCCACCACGGGGTACGCGGTGGCCGCAGCCGGCGACGAGCGCGAGGCGCTCGGACCCGGCGTGGTCACGGTCGAGATCGGCATCGAGCGCAGCGCCTTCGACATCGGCTCGCTCCGGGTGCAGGAGGGCACGCTCGTGCAGTTCGTGGTGCGCAACGACGATCCCATCGACCACGAGCTGGTCGTCGGTGACGGCGACGTGCACCGCCGCCACGCCGACGGGAGCGAGCGCCGCCACCCGCCCGTGCCGGGCGAGGTGAGCGTGGCGCCGGGCGACACCTCCATGACCTTCTACGAGTTCACCGATGTCGGCTCGATCGTGTACGCCTGCCACCTCCCCGGCCACGTCACCTACGGGATGGCCGGCACCATCGAGGTCGTCCCCGCCAGCTGACCGTTCCGCCTCACGCGCGCGTCTTCGGCAGGTCTGTGCCTCCGGCGACGGCCAAGAGCGAGGCGGCGGAACGGGTGCGCGGTGGCGTCGTCTGCCGTGCTCCTGGCTTCCGGGTCACGAAGTCGGGGGCACCCAGGCGCGATGAACGACCACCCATGCCCCCAACCTCGGTCCAGGTGGGTGGCGAGTCAGTGCTTGATCATGACGTGCTTGAGCTCGGTGTAGTGCTCGACGGCGTAGATCGACATGTCCTTGCCGTAGCCGCTCTGCTTGAAGCCGCCGTGGGGCATCTCGCTCATGATCGGGATGTGGTCGTTCACCCACACCGTGCCGAAGCGCAGGCCGGCGGCCATCCGCATGGCCCGGCCGACGTCCCGGGTCCAGACCGAGGCCGCCAAGCCGTAGTCGACGCCGTTGGCCCAGGCGAGGAGCGTCTCCTCGTCGGGGGCGCGCTGCACGGTGACGACCGGCCCGAACACCTCGCGCTGCACGATCTCGCTGTCCTGCGCAGGGCCCACGACGATCGACGGCGCGTAGAAGAAGCCGCCG
>JBDSUN010000072.1:0-4278 GCA_039927735.1 Acidimicrobiales bacterium
GCGTCCAATCGCTGCTCAACGCGGCCGCCTCGGACGGCATCATGATGTGTGGCGGTGGCTACCGGTCCTCGGCCGGACAGATCGAAACCCGCCGGAACAACTGCGGGACGAGCGACTACGCCATCTACGAGATGCCGGCCTCGGACTGCAGCCCGCCCACCGCCCGTCCGGGCACCTCGATGCACGAACAGGGCCTCGCGGTCGACTACTCCTCCAGCGGAGGCACCGTCTCCAGCGGCAGCCCCGCCGGCGTCTGGCTGCGCAACAACGCCCCCAGCTTCGGCTTCCGCACCCTGGCCTGCGGCTGCGAGCCGTGGCATTGGTCGACGAACGGCAGCTAGTCGTCTTCGATCCCGACAGACTGCGTCGGGATCGAGCCACTGCTCGGCGGCTTCGCCGCGCTCACTGCCTGCTGCTCGGTCACGGCAAGCCGCTCCCTCGCGGCTGAAGGGGCACGCGGAGCGTTCCCCCCTCAGACTCCCCCCTCCCGCCCAGCCTTCCGCCGACTCGTCCTCGTCGGGGAACCAGGAAGGGACGTAGCCCGCTAGTCGTTCTCGCGCACCACGGCGGGGGAGTGACGGAAGAACTGCTCGACGTCTCGTTCGTACTGGTACGCGGTGGAGCTGTTGCCGACCATGCGGCGGATCCGTAGTGCCTCGACGAAGTCGGCGACGGTGCCGGCCGAGGTGTAGTGGTAGTCGAAGCCGACCTTCTTGAGGCGCCGGTTGTCGACCCCGCGCCCGTGGCGGAGGAGGTCGAGCAGCTCCGGCGGCAGGTCGACGATCCCCAGACGGCTGAGTGGCTCCGACAGCAGGCCCATGCCGAACGGTGGCAGGGGGACGGTGCGCTTGCCGCAGATGGCGGCCACCTCGCTCCACGGCAGGAGCCCGTCACCCGCCACGTTGTAGATGCCCTGGATCCGCCCCTCGAGCACGAAGAGGATGGCCCGCACCACATCAGCCTCGTGCACGAACTGGAAGCGCGGGTCGAAGCCCAGCACGGAGGGCACCACCGGCAGCTCCAGCGCCTTGGCGAGAGGGGTGGTGATGTCCGGGCCGAGGACGTTCGAGAAGCGGAGCATGGCCACGTTCACGTGCGGGTTGTCCACGGCGAAGTCGCGGACGTACCCCTCCACCTCGAGCAGGCTTCGCTCCACCATGGCCTTGGGCGCCTGGGCCCGACGGGACTCCTCGGAGAACCACACCGGGTCCTTGGGATGGGCGCCGTAGACGAGGGTGGCCGACTTCACCACCACGTTGCGCACCGTGGAGCCCGGGGCGGAGGCGGCCGCGAACAGGTTCATGGTGCCGATGACGTTGATCTCGTGGATCGTGCGGGAGCGCATCTGGGTGGAGTCGACCACCAGGAAGGTGTGGACGATCGTGTCGATCCGGGCCGCCTTCACGATGCGGGCCAGGATCGAATAGCTCTCGTCGCTGCGCACGTACTCGGTGCGCTCGAGCGGCACCGTCGGCTCCTTGCGGTCGAGCCCGACGATGACGTCGACCCCCGGGTCGGCCTCCAGGGCCTGCGCCACCCGGCTCCCCCAGAAGGTGCCCAGGCCGGTGATGAGGACGCGGCGGCCCATCAGCCGAACCAGACGGACTGGCGCTGGCGGAGCATGTCGAAGAGCGCCTCTTGGATCTGCTGCCGGATTCGCTCGGACTCGTCCATGATCAGGCTGCGGGAGTAGCGGGGCTGGTCGGGCTCGACGTCGAAGCGGACGGGGTCGAGCACCCGGATCTTGATCTTGGCCGGCAGGGTCAGAGCGGCGCCGAGCGGCCCGAGGGGGGCGAAGGCCAGCATGTTGGCGGTGATCGGCAGGTACGGGATGCCGAGGAGCTTGGCCAGCTGCGAGCTCTTCCAGAGGATGGGCATGGCCTCCTCGGCCCCCACCACCGCGATCGGCACCACCGGCACGCCGGCCCGCATGGCGATCTGCACGAAGCCGCCCCGACCGAAGCGACGGAGCTGGTAGCGCTCGCCGTAGGTCTTGCCGGTGCCCTTGGTGCCCTCGGGGAACACCAGCGCCAGCTGCTCCTGCTCGCGCAGGAGCCGGTAGGCGTTGTCGGGGTGGGCCAGCACGCCGCCGACGCGGGACCACATCGTGCCCACCACCGGCATCCGCTTGAACATCTCGTCCGCCAGGCCGTACACCGGTCGTCCTAGCTCGGTCTCGATGCCGTGCATGATGGCGGGGGCGTCGGCGGGGATGGCACCGGCGTGGTTCGACACCAGCAGGGCGCCGCCATCGGTGGGCACCTTGTCGAGCCCTTCCCACTCCACCCGGTGCCAGCTGCGGTACAGCGGTCCGTAGACGGTGCGGGCGATCTCCCGCATGCGCTCGGAGCGGCCCCACTCGTCCACGTCGGAGCGACGGGGGTCCGGGAGGGTGCGCGGCTCGGCCGGCGGCACCGGCACCGGCACCAGCGCCACCGACGTCGACCGCCCGATGGGGGCGATGTTGGCCGGCTTCGGGCGCGGCTTGGTGGCGACCTTCCGCGGCTTGGGGCCTGGTGAGGTCGCCATGGGGCCGATGGTAGTGGTCGACGGCGGAGGCCCTACCAGCCGTCCTGCTCGTCCCGAGCCTCCAGGAACCGCTGCCCCGCTTCGCAACCAGTACGGATGGGGCACCAACGGCACGGGGCTCCCGGCCGCAGCTGCGGCTCCCGACCCTCGTGCAGCAGGGACACCGCCGCGTCGGCGCCGTCCACCACCCGCTCGAAGGCCACGGCCAGCGTGTCCTCGGACACGACCTCGTCCTGGAGACGTCCCCCGTCCAGGTAGTAGCTGGCGAGCAGGCGCGGGGGCACGCCGAGGCGGAGGGTCTCGATGAGGGCATAGAAGCGCAGGTCGTCGCGGTGGGTGGGGGAGAACCCGCCTGTCTTGAGGTCGATCAGCACCTTTCCCGCCCGGACGCCTTCGGCCCGCCCGACGGTGAGGTCGACCTTGCCGGAGAGCACCACCCTGTCGTCGTTGAGGTCGGCTCGCAGGCGGCTCTCGGCGACGGGTCGCCAGCGCGCCTCCAGGCGCGGGAAGCACTCCAGGAACATGTTCACCCGCTCGCTGGCCTCGCCGTGCAGCTCCGCGCGCTCGCCCTCGCTCAAGGCGCCGAGGTAGTCGCTGATGCGGTCGTTGCTGGCGATGAGGCGCGCCATGGCCTCGTCGACCAGCTCGCCCGACGCAGGGTCCCCGCGCCAGCTGATCGACAGCTCGATGGCCTTGTGGGCGACGGTGCCGCGAGCCGTCTGCGGAGACCAGGCGAACTCCTCGGCCTCCTGGGCCAGGAACAGGCCCTCGCAGCCATGGACCGAGCTCAGCAGGTGCTTGGACACCCAGAGCGTCTCGCCATCGGGGAGGCGCTCGACCACGGGCGCCAACCGGCGCTCCAGGCCCGCCCGCAGCTCGTGGCGAAGCCGAGGATCGAACTCGGGGCGCTCGTGGGGCCGGGCGCCCAGCGCCTCCAGGACCTCCAGCTGAGCCGGGTTGTGCTCCTCCACCCCGGGAGACTGTCACACGGGCTGAGTTGACTGGATGGGTGATGCAGCAGTCCTCCTCCCTCCGCTTCGCCCGGGCCGTGCAGGCCCTGGGTCAGTCCGCCCGCGCCCTCGGCCTCCTCGTCCCCGGGTTCCGCAGCCCTCCCCGCCTCGTCGGCGTGCAGCGCTCCATCAAGCGCTGGCACGGCGGCGCCACCGTGGCGGTGGTGGTCCGGGGCCGACCGTGGCCGGCCGTGCAGGCCGACCTGGTGGAGGGCGTGGTGGCGGCCAACGACCTCGTCAGCCCGGCCTCCGACCGCACCCGCGAGGAGCTCTGGATCGCCCTCGAGGGCGCTCCCGCCGAGGAGGTCACCGACGCCGCCTGACCGGGTACGGTCCACCGATGCGCTCGTGGCGCCTCCTCCTCAGCGATGTCGCCATCAACGAGATCGACATCGTCGCCACCTATGCCGACGTCTTCGTCGTGCTGCGCGAGGGCGATGATCGGCCCGGCCCGAACGACTGGGAGGCCACCGTGCGCACGCCCGACCACCAGCACCTCCCACCCGGCACCTACGAGCTCCGGGGCGGGACGCCCGACGACGTCGACCTCAGCGGCCACGCCCTGCTCCGCTTCAGCGACGGGTACCAGCACCACTTCCGGGGCGACGGCCCCCTCGGTGGCATCGAGGGCGTCATGGCCTGAGCCTCGCTCAGCGGTGACCCGCACAGGGAGCCGCTTGAAGTCAGGGGCGATGGACGGACGGTGGCGCCGTAGCCTGTGGCTCGCCCCCGCCCGGGT
>JBDSUN010000073.1:0-14540 GCA_039927735.1 Acidimicrobiales bacterium
CGGGCTTATTGCCGACCAAGACATCGGCCTGCACCGCGGCACCAATAGCCACGACTTGATCAGGATCGAGATGCGCCAGCGCCGGTTTGCACCACCTTGCCGCGGTGGAGGACCACCACCGGGACCCCTTCCAGCACCCGAGCAGCTCGCGGCCAGCGCACGGCGATGGCGCCGGTGGCGACCGTCAGCAGCGCCATCGGCGTCACCGCCAGCATGGCCCCGGTGACCGACATGTCCTCCAACGTCAGCCCCTGCTGGATGAGATCGCCCATCACGACCACCACCACCAGGTCGAAGGCGGTGAGCTGGGCCAGCTCCCGCTTTCCAATGGCCCGAAGGATCAGCCAGAGGAAGGCGTAGATCGCCACCGACCGCAGGACGATCCCCATCAGGGAGCCACCCACGTCGTGTAGTCGAGGGTGACGACGTCGTCGCCGACCGACACGGTGGTGGTCCCCCGCTCCCGACCGAACACACCCGGTTCGATGCGAGCGTCCAGGATGATGTTCAGCTCGCTACCCGGGGGCGGGTCGAAGGCCCACACCACGTACCCACCGTCGGTGGTGGTGGAGTCTGCGTCGGGCTCGAAGCCGTTGTCGTCGAAGATCTCGAGGTAGCTCTGCCTGGTGCGGACCTCGATCTCGCCGTCGAACCCGGCGGGCCGCACGACGTCGATCTTGAAGGCGGCCGCCAGCGCCCCGCGTCCTCGATCGGCGTAGGTGATGGTGACGGTCAGGTCACCCGAGGTACCCGACACCGTGTCCGTCCGCATCCCCAGCTGCTGGGTGAGCGCCGCTAGCACGAAGGCGCTCAGGACGGTGATCGAGAGCCGTCGCCAACGACGGGAGCGCCGGCTCGCCGCTAGACCGTCGTCGGCGGGCACGGTCGACGATGGCGCCGGGCCCCCATCGGCCTCGATGAGGGCCCGGTCCATCGTTCAGTCGATCAGCGCTTGTCGCCGTCGAGCTTGTCCTTGACGGCGTCCACTGCGTCGCCCGCCTTGTCCTTGACGTCGTTGACGACGCCCTTGGCCTTGCCGCCGGCCTCGTCGGCCTTTCCCTCGCGCTTGAGGTCCTTGTCGTCCGTGAGGTCGCCGGCTGCTTGCTTGACTCGGCCCTTGGCCTGGTCGATGTGCTCTCCCATTCGGGTGCCTCCTGGCATCGTGTGTCCACGCCAGGTTCCCCGCCCGTCGGCGGGCCAGACATGGTTGGCGGATCGTGGACGGGGGAACGGTGCGTCCATGACCGCTGACCAGACGCCTGATCCGGGTTGGACCGACGCTCCTGTCGTCGAAGGAGACGAAGGCGAGGGCGAGGAAGAGAAATCGGACGGGGGCGGGGACAGCGACGTGCAGCCCGACCCCGCCCGGTCCTAGGGCTCAGGCCTCGTCGCCGGTGTCCTTCTCGCCTTCGCCGCCGGCGTCGAGATCGTCGTCTCGCTCGGTGGGCTCGTCGCCCGTGTCGGCGGCACCGTGCCCGCCGGCATCCTTGTCGTCCCCCGTCTCGGTGGGGCCGTCGGTCTTGATGTCGTCATCGTTGAAGTCAGTCATGTGCCCTGCATGCCCTCACCGCCAGAACGGGAAACCCGTTGGACGCTGACCTCCGACTCCTCAACCGCTGCGTCGGCGACATCGATCGCTTCGCCACGGTGCACTGGGGGCGACGGTCGCTCCACCGACCGTCGCAGACGGACTTCACCGACCTCCTCGACCTCGATCAGGTGGAGCGCCTCCTGTCGGCCAACGCCAGGCGACCGACGTTCCGGCTCGTGCGCGACGGGGTGACCCTCCCCCCCGAGCGATCTACGGCTGCCGTACGGGTGGGCGGTGCCCGCCTCGACGACGTCGCCGACCTCGCCCGCATCGCCACGGCCGTGGACGACGGCGCCACACTGGTCCTCCAGGGGCTGCAACGGACGTTCCTCCCGCTCTCGACCTTCTGTCGCTCGCTCGAACGGGCCACAAGCCATCCGGTGCAGGCCAACGCCTACCTGACCCCGGCCGGCACCAGTGGGCTGGCCCAGCACACCGATGATCACGACGTGCTCGTCCTGCAGGTCCTCGGCGCCAAGGCCTGGAAGGTCGACGACCTCGGTGCGGTGGAGACCGTCGCCGGCGACGTCCTCTACATCCCCGCCGGCACCGCCCACTCGGCCGAGGCACAGGGCGTCCCCAGCCTGCACCTCACGGTCGGCCTCCTACGGGTCACCCGGGCTGAGGTCCTACGTCGGGTGCTCGACGGGTTGGCCGACGCCGTCGACCTCGGCCAGCCCCTGCCGCTCGGGTACGCCCGGCCCGAGCAGGAGCGGAGTCTGACCGCCGCCATCGACGACCTCACGACGACCGCCGCCAGGGCCCTCCAGGATCCGGCCCTGCTTCGTCCCTCCCGAGTGGCCGAGACCGAGTCCCGCCGCGCGCGCAGCCGTCGTCGTCCGGTGCCGCTCGGTCAGCTCCGATCCGTGCTGGCGCTCGATGACCTCGACGGATCGTCCGTGGTCCACCGTCGGCCCGACCACCCCGCCTGCGTCGAGGCCGAGCCGGCACCCGGCGGCGGGGTGGTGGTCGACCTCGTCGACCGACGTCTCACCATGCCGGCCGCCATGCGTCCGGCCGTCGAGCAGCTCCTGGCCGAACCGCAGGTGACGGTCGCCGACCTGGTCGGCCTGGAGGAGGGCAGCCGGCTCGTGCTCGTGCGGCGGCTGGTGCGTGAGGGCCTGCTCGTGGTGGGGCCGGCGCCAACCCCGTGCTGACCCGGATCATCGACCTCGTCGGCGGGCTCGGCTTCTTCGGCCTGGTGCTGGCGGCCGGCGGCCTGGCCTTCTCCGAGACGGCCATCGGTCTCGACCTCCTCGTCCCGGGCGAAGCCGGGATGCTGGTAGCCGGGGCGGCCGCCGCCCGGCAGGAGCACCCGCTGGTGGTGGTGGCGGCCGGGGCGGCCATCGGCGCCACCCTCGGCGACACGGTGAGCTACTTCATCGGTCGCCGGTGGGGGCTCACGATCCTCGAGCGGTGGCGCCTGACCCGCCGGTTGATCCCCAAGGCCAAGCGAGCGGAGGGATGGTTCGAACGGCGGGGGGGCGCCGCTGTCCTGATCGGTCGATGGATCGGCGCCCTGCGGGCCATCGTCCCGGTGGTGGCCGGCACCGCCAAGATGCCCTTCCCTCGCTTCCTGGCGTGGAACGTGGTGGCATCCATCACCTGGGCCGGTACGGCGGTGAGCCTCGGCTACGTGTTCGGCACGTCCCTGGCCGAGGCGGTCGATCGAGCCGGGATCTGGGTGTACCTGGGCGTCATCGTCGTTGCCGCCGGCGTCTGGTTCGTCCGGCGTCGGCTGAAGGCTCGGCGTCAGGCTCAGCCGGCCGGGTAGGGCGGCCGGGGTCCTATGCGCTGAGGGCGACGGCGCGGTCGGCGAACTGGGTGCGGTAGAGGTCGGCGTAGCGACCGCCGGCGGCCAAGAGCTCCACGTGGGTGCCCCGCTCGACGACCCGGCCGGCCTCGACGACCAGGATGGCGTCGGCCGCCTTGATGGTGGAGAGCCGGTGGGCGATGACGATGGCGGTTCGGCCGGCCAGCGCGGCGGCCAGCGCCTCCTGGACGGCCTCCTCGGACTCGGAGTCGAGGTGGGCGGTGGCCTCGTCGAGGATGACCACCTTCGGCTGCGCCAGCAGGAGCCGGGCGATGGTGAGCCGCTGGCGCTCCCCGCCCGACAGCCGGTACCCGCGCTCGCCCACGACGGTGTCGAGCCCGTCGGGCAACGAGCGGACCAGTGCGTCGAGCCGGGCGCTGGCCAGCGCCGCCCACACGGCGACGTCGTCGGCCTTGGGGGCGGCGTAGGCGAGGTTGGCGCGGATGGTGTCGTGGAACAGGTGCCCGTCCTGGGTGACGACCCCGACCGTGTGACGGATGTCGTCGAAGGACAGGTCGCGCACGTCGATGCCGGCCAGCGCCACCGTGCCGGCGTCGACGTCGTAGAGGCGCGGCACCAACGAGGCGATGGTGGACTTCCCCGCCCCTGAAGGACCGACCAGGGCCACCGTCTGCCCCGGCTCCACCCGGAACGACACTCCCTGCAGCACCTGGTCGCCGGCCCGGTCGTCGAGCACCGCCACCTCCTCGAGCGAGGCCAGCGACACCTTGTCGGCCGACGGGTAGGCGAACTCCACGGCGGTGAGCTCCACCGAGACCGGGCCCTCCGGCAACGGTGTGGGCGCCTGCGGCTCCTTGATGAGCGGGTCGATGTCGAGCACCTCGAACACCCGCTCGAAGCTCACGAGGGCCGTCACCACGTCGAGCCGAGCGGTGGCCAGCGCGGTGAGGGGCGCGTAGAGGCGGTTGAGCAGCAGCGCCATGGTGACGACGGTTCCGGGAGCCAGGTCCCCCTGCAGGGCCAGGTAGCCACCGAGGCCGTAGATGAGGGCCTGGGCCAGGCCGGAGACGAGGGTGAGGGCCTGGAGGAAGACGGCCGCGGCCATCGCCGACCGCACGCCGATGTCCCGCACTCGGGTGGCGCGCTGACCGAAGGCCTCCGCCTCCACCTTGGGTCGCCCGAACAGCTTCACGAGGGTGGCGCCCGGCGCGGAGAAGCGCTCGGTCATCTGCGAGGTCATGGCGGCGTTGTGGTCTGCGGCCTCCCGCTCCAGCACGCCGACCCGAGCGCCTACGCGACGAGCGGGGATGACGAACACCGGCAGCAGGGCGACGGCCAGGAGCGTGATCGACCACGAGAGCCGCAGCATCACGCCGAGGGTGAGGACGAGCACGATGACGTTGGTGACCACGCCGGCCAGCGCCGAGGTGAAGGCCCGCTGGGCGCCGATCACGTCGTTGTTCAGCCGGCTGACCAGGGCTCCCGTGTGGGTCCGGGTGAAGAAGGCGATCGGCATGCCCTGGACGTGCTCGAAGACCCGTCGACGCAGATCGAGGATGAGGCCCTCGCCCAAGCGTGAGGAGGTCAGGCGCTCGAGCAGGCCGATGGCGGCGCTGACGACGGCGATGAGGGCGATGGCCACGGCCAGAGCGATGACCGAGGAGGAGGCCCGCTCCTCGATGATGGCATTCACGGCCTGACCGGCCAGGACCGGGGTGGCAACGCCCAGGATCGCCGAACCGGTGGCCAGCAGGAGGAAGGTGATGATCGTGCGGCGATGCGGGCGAGCGAAGGTGGCCACCCGCCGCCAGGTGCCCCGGGACACCGGACGGCGACCCTTCCCATCGTCCTGCATCGCGCTGTGCAGCGCCATCCACGTGTTGATCTCGCTCATGGAGCGCAGCCTAGAAGTTGAAGTTCGCTTGAGGTCAAGTAGGTTGAGGCCATGCCCACCCGGCTGCCGATCGGCGCCTTGGCCGAGCGCACCGGCGTGGCCCCGTCCGCCCTCCGCTACTACGAGGCCGAAGGCCTGATCCATGCCACCCGATCCGAAGGTGGCCAGCGCCGCTACGGGAGGGACACGATCCGGCGGGTCTCGTTCATCCGGGTGGCCCAGCACGTGGGGCTGCGGCTCGACGAGATCCGCGACGCGTTGGCGTCACTGCCCGACGGCCGCACTCCGACGGAGAAGGACTGGCACCGGCTGTCGGCCTCGTGGAAGCCGCGACTCGACGAGCAGATCGACCTGCTGTCCCGGCTGCGAGACCGCCTCGATGCCTGCATCGGATGCGGATGCCTGTCCCTGCGCGTCTGCCACATCGTCAACCCGGGAGACGTCGCCGCCGAGCGCGGTCCCGGCCCTCGCTACGTCCTCGACGCCGACGACTGACCGACAGGGTTCAGGTGCTGGCGGAGCCAGACGCACCACTCTGCCACGCCCTCGCCGGTGCGGGCGCTGAGGTGGATCACCGTGGCTCGGGGGTTGATGGCCTGCAGGTTGGCGAGGAACAGGTCGAGGTCGAAGTCGAGGTGCGGGAGCAGGTCGATCTTGTTGACCACGACCACGTCGGCGGCCCGGAACATCACCGGGTACTTGAGCGGCTTCTCCTCGCCCTCGGTCACGGCGTACACCATGGCCCGGGCGTGCTGGCCCACGTCGAACTCGGCCGGGCACACCAGGTTGCCGACGTTCTCGATCAGCAGCAGGTCGAGCTGGTCGAGCGGGAGGCGGGAGAGACCGGAGCGGACCATGACGGCGTCGAGGTGGCACTCGCCGCCGAAGCCGGCGCTGGTGTTCACCAGCGAGATGGCGGCGCCCAACCCACCGAGCTCGTCGGCATCGAGGCTGGTGGCGATGTCGCCCTCCAGCACCCCCACCCGGAACTCCTCGTTGAGAGCGACGAGCGTGCGCTTCAGGAGGGCCGTCTTGCCGGCGCCGGGTGAGGACATGATGTTGACCGCCCAGACACCCCCGCCGACCAGCGCGGCGCGGTTGGCGTCGGCGACCCGATCGTTCTCCGAGAGGATCTGCTCGAGCACCGCCACCCTCGACACGCCCGTCTCGGGGTAGCCGCTGTGGTCGCCCACGTCCCGATGCTCGTGCTCGTCGTCATCGTGGGCGTGGGTGTGCCGGGTGCCGTCGGTGTGGCGGTGGAAGCGCCCCATCAGCATGCCTCCTCGGCCACATCGATCCAGGCCACCTGGAGCTCCTCCCCGCTGCGCAGCACCACGTCCATGCTCTCGCAGGCGATGCAGGCCAGCACCGGGAGGTCCAGGGTGGTGTCGGCGCCACAGGTGTCGCAGTGCACGATGGCCGGGATGTGCTGGATGACCAGCTCGCAGTCCGCCAGGTCGGTGCTCTCGGTGAGCATCTCCCAGGCGAACTGGAGCGAGTCGGGCACCACCTGGCGGAGATGACCGATCCGCACATCGACGCGCCGCACCGGGCGCTCGCCCGCGTGGGTCACCACGTGGTCGACGATGGCCTGGCAGTGGGAGAGCTCGTGCACGGCTAGGCCGAGGTCACCGGGATCGAGGCCCGCCCGAGGGTCACGGCCGCCTCCCGGTGGAGTCGGCCGAAGTTGTAGTACGCCGCGCAGGCGCCCTCCGAGGAGACCATGCAGGTGCCGATGGGGGTCTCCGGGGTGCAGGCCGTCCCGAACACCTTGCACTCCCAGGGCTTGATGACCCCCTTGAGCACCTCGCCGCACTGACAGGCCTTCGGGTCGGCGACCCGCACACCGGGCACCGAGAACTTGAGCTCGGCGTCCCAGGCGGCGAAGTCGTCCCGGAGCTTGAGGGCGCTCTGGGCGATGAAGCCGAGGCCGCGCCACTCGAAGTGCGGTCGGAGCTCGAACACCTCCGCGAGGTACTTGAGCGCGCGAGGGTTGCCTTCGTCGCGCACGATGCGGGTGTACTGGTTCTCGACCTCGCAGCGTCCTTCGTCGATCTGGCGGAGGAGCATGGCGATGGCCTGGAGGATGTCCAGCGGCTCGAAGCCGGCCGTCACCAGCGGCTTGCCGTAGTCGTGGGTGACGAAGCGGTAGGGGTGGTTCCCGACGACCGTCGACACGTGACCGGGGCCGAGGAAGCCGTCGAGCCGCAGGTCGGGCGAGTCGAGGATCGCCTTGATGGGCGGCACGATGGTCACGTGGTTGGAGAACACGCTGAAGTTCATGACGCCGTCGTCGCGCGCCTTGATGAGCGTCACGGCCGTGGACGGCGCCGTCGTCTCGAAGCCGACGGCGAAGAACACGACATCCCGCTCGGGGTTGTCGACCGCGATCTTGAGGGCGTCCAAGGGTGAGTAGACGAAGCGCACGTCGGCGCCCCTCGCCTTGGCCTCCAGGAGGGTGCCGTTGCCTCCTGGCACCCGCATCATGTCTCCGAAGCTGGTGAAGATGACGTTCGGCGTCTCGGCGACCGCGATGGCGTCGTCGATGCGGCCCATCGGAATGACGCAGACCGGGCAGCCGGGGCCGTGGACGAGCTCGACGTTCTGGGGCAGCACGTGCTCGATGCCGTGGCGGTAGATCGTGTGGGTGTGCCCCCCGCACACCTCCATGAACTTGTAGTGCCGCTCGGTGCCGGCCAGCTCCCGGATGGTGGCCAGAACGCGCTTGGCGGCGACCGGATCGCGGTACTCGTCGACGAACTTCACGAGGCCGTCCCCCGCAGCATCTCCATCTCGTCGTCGAGCCCCGAACCCATGAGCTTCAGGGAGGCGAGGGCCACGGCCGCCTCCTCCTCGTCGATCTTGGACATGGCGAAGCCGACGTGGATGAGCACCCAGTCACCCTTCTCCAGGATCTCGTCCTCGAGCAGCCCGATGTTGATGATCCGGCGGACGCCGGCCACCTCGACGCGCGCCAGCTGATCGTTGTCTGCGTCCAGCTCGACGAGCTGGCCGGGAATGCCGAGGCACATGGTGTGGCTCCTAGCTGAGGTGGGGGTTCATCACATGCGGCGCAGACGGCGGTACCGCAGCATGTCGGGCAGCGTGACGATCGCGATGATCAACGTCACGATCACCGCGAGGAGTATGAGGACGAGGAACACGATTCCTAGTGTCTCCATTTGGTTCACATCTCCCTGAGCTTGAGGTATCGGCGGACGTCGGGGGCGATCTCCCGGGCGACGACAGCGACGCCGGCCAACCCGAGCAGCACGACTAGGCGACGGAACATGGTGCCTTCCTTTCTGCGATGAGGTCCTCGACCATGCCGACGGCGACGTCGACAGCGTCAGCAACCACTGGTGACAGCCCGATCCCCTCGGTGAGGTCGGCCGGCTGGCATCCGACCACCAGCACCCGACCGATCACGCCGCCGAGGCCGGCCACCATGGCCAGCACGGCTTGCGGGTCGAGGAGGTGGGCATCGAGCCCCTCCGCACCGGTGCCGGCCGGATCGGGCTCGAGGAGGTAGACGGTGCCGGGCCTGTCGTCGCCCGCCAGGGCATCGACGAGGACGAGAAGGTCACACCCATCCAGGAGATCGAGGGCCAGGTGCATGCCGCGGATGCCGTAGTCCTCCACCCGCACATCGACCGGCAGCGGGCGCTGGAGCAGGCGCTGGGCCACCTCGCTGCCGAAGCCGTCGTCGCGGTTGAAGATGTTCCCGATCCCGGCGATGACGGTGCTCATGCGATCGGCTCGACTTCGTCGGGGTGGAAGTACATGAACCGGCCCTTCTCCTGATGGAGGTCGGCGGCCATGTCGTCGTCCAGGGTCACGCCCACGTGCTGGTCGCCATCGACGTCGAAGAACACCCCGGCGACGGTGGCCTCTCGCCCGACGAGGAAGAGGTCTTGAGCGTCCGTGCGACGACCGGCCTGCCCGGGCTGGAGCCGCACCTTGGAGCCCTTGCAGATGGGGACGCCACCGATGAGGATCGAGTCCTCCCACGGGTTGACCTCGGCGTCGACGGCCGGCTCCCACCAGGGCAGCACATCAGGAGAGGGGTCGCCTGACCCAACCGTGACCATCTCGCCATGCAGGCTGGCGTACATCTCGGGGGTGAAGCCCTCGATCCGGTCGACGATGGCCGCGGCGCGAGGGTCGGTGCTGCGGGCCAGGCGCTTCTCGTCGTCGGTGAGGGTGAGGATCCGCAGGGCGAGGATCTCGTCGATCTCCGTGAGGTCGCACATGTCGCCGGCGCTCTCCACCGCCACCGCCGGGTGATCGTAGAGGATGATGGGCGACGAGAGCACGGTGGTCGGGTCAAGGGCATCGCCGATCAGCACCGGGAAGGTGCCGACGTTGTCGCAGTCCTCCGTCGCCGAACGGGCGAACTCCGGCGGCTCCAGCAGCGAGATGAATCGGGCATCGGCGGAGTGCAGCAGCGTGTGGACGCCCACCAACGAACGGCGCATGGCTTCGTCGCGCGGCACGTCGGTGTCGGCCCAGTCGGTGAGGTTCTCGACCGTCACCCGCAGCTTCGTGAGCGGGTACGGCCCCGGGCTGTGCTCGGACTCCAGCCGCACCACCGCCTTCATCGGCCAGCGCTCACGCACCACCCGACCGGCCACCCCGAGGGCCTCGACGTCGCGCCCGGCCTCGAGGCTGATGGGTACCTCCCGCACACCGGGACGGGCGAGATCGAAGTCCGTGATGTCGACGACGTGCTCGACGGCTTCATCCCAGCTGGCCCACAGCTCGCCGTCGACGTCGAGCTCGGCCACGCCCTTGAAGTCGCCGTCCACCGCTTCTTCGACGGTGCGGGTCTGCACCTGCAGGTAGCGGATCTTCACGTCCACGCGCGCCTCGAGACCGAACTCGAGGATGCACTCGGTCTGCATGGTCCAGCGCTCGTACCCATCAGCCTCGCTGTAGGGCCGGGGCGCCAGGACGCCGTACTGCCAGCGCACCTGGTTCTTGGCCGCCGAGGCCCGATAGGGGTAGAGGACGTAGCCCTCCCACAGCACGGCATCGGCGACCCGCTGGGCCTGGTCGAAGGGGTCGATGGTGGGCTCGGTCACGACCCGGCCTCCTTGAGGAGGCGCTCGAAGGCGTCCTCCCAGGACGTGAGGGCACGGTCGGCCTTGTAGCGGGTGAGGGCGTCGATGGTGTCCCGGCGTAGACGGATCCACCCGCTGTCGGGGAAGAAGGTGTCCATGGTGGCCCGCCACACCGACACCGGTAGGCGGTGCTCAGCCTCGACGTTCCAGGCGACCGGCTGCACGACCAAGCCACCGTTGCGGTAGCTGAAGATGGTGCCGTTGAAGAGGAGCACCAGCGGGATCTCGCCCTCACCGAGCGAGTGCAGGTACTTGGCTGCCGCCACCTCGAAGTCGTAGGTGCAGGGCACCGCCAGATCGATCTCCGTGCTGCCGGTGAACTCGGCCACGGTGGTGGTGACGTGGGTCCAGAGGAACGGCCGTAGGGACTCGCCCCACTGCGGGGCCTCCCCGAAGAGCTCGAGGAGGCGCACCTCCTCGTCCGCCGAGTAGCGGCGGCGCTGGGGCTCGATGCGGATCTGGGCCTTGAGCACCATGGCGTGCACCGGTTCAGCCTCCGGCGTCTCGAGGCGGAGGCGGAGCAGCAGCGTGGGCACGGCCGCGTACGGGTCGGGCTGGCCGGAGAGCACGGTGATGGCGAGGGCGGTCAGGACGACTTCTCCTGGAGCCGGTCGAAGAAGGCGTCCATGGCACCTCGCGCCTCGGTGCCGCCGTCGAAGCCCTTCCACAGCCGACGGAGCTCGCCGACCAGCTCGTAGCAGGCGTCGATGGGCACCAGGTAGGCGTCGTCGTGCTTGTCGTCACGGCGCACGATCAAGGCCTCGACGTCGGCCTCCATCGAGCGCAGCGCCTCGTTGTCGACCAGCAGGCGGTCCCATGCGTCAAGCGGCAGGAGCGACTCGGTGGCGCCCGCCGGGCTCGGGTAGAAGGCGGCCACCGCCCCCTGGACGGAGTTGACGAAGAAGAACGCCACGCTCACCGGGATCTGGAGCTCCTCCCATCTCTCGGGTGCGACCTGCAGGTCGAGGGACAGGTAGCGATCGGGCACGGCCAGGTACTTGCCGCCGCCGGACCCGTTGCTGGTGAAGAGCAGCCAGCACCCCCGGCAGGTGCACATCAGGTTGCGGGAGTCGGTGTTGACGACGTGCTCGTGCTCGTCGGGCACCAGCTCCCCGCACATGTCGCAGCGCTCCCCGGGGCGGGGGCGCTCCGGCGCGTTGCGGATGCGCTGCAGGACGGCCAGCGGGTCAGTCGTCGCGGACGTCTCGGTCATGGGACCGCCGTCACCGCGATGCGAACCTCGCCACCATCTTCCACGAGCGGGAGCGGGTCGAGGTGGGTGGCGTTGCCGTCGAGGCTGCGCCCGGCGCTGGGGATGTCGTAGGCCGCGGCGCACACCCCACAGCGGAGCACCGGACCGTCGACCTGGGCGGTGTCGAGCGCGTTGGCGCACATGGGGCACGAGCTGCGGTAGGCGTAGAGCTGGGCGCCGACCCGGCAGACCACGATCTTGTTGCCCTCGATCTCCAGCGGGCCGATCCGGCCGGGGGCGAGCGCCCGCAGCCCGTAGATCGGGGCCATGGCCGGAGCGGCGTGGGTGGGCTTGCGGCCGAGGGTGACGGGCGTCGTCTGTGCCCCCGGCTCCGTCTCGGGCTCGTCGGCGGCGCCGCCCGCCACGTCGATCCGGGTGATTTCGGGGGCCGCCTCCTCGATGGCGGCCTGGACGGCCAGCTCGAGGGTGATCGATGACGAGGCGCAGCCGTCGCAGCTGCCGAGCATCTTCAGGGAGACGACCCCGGCCTCGCCGTCGATGCCGAGCACCTCGACGTCGCCGCCGTGGGAGCCGAGGTAGGGCCGGACGGAGTCGAGGGCGCGTCGCACGCGATCCTCCAGCCCGAGCGGGTGCAGGTCGTGGAGGACGAGCAGGGAGGCGACCAGGTCGTCGTCGGCCAATCGCTCGCGCAGCGCCATCTCCTCGCCGGCCAGCTCCAGGATGCGGGCCAGCCCGCCGCCGTAGAGCTCGGTGACGAGGCTGACCACGTCCTGCACCTCCTCGAAGGCGCGGTCGTCGAGGGTCGACTCGAGATGGCCGAGCAGCTCCTCGATTCGGTCACCGACGACGCGGAGGTCGATGGGTGGTGCCAAGGTCCTCCTTCAGGGTTGATGGGTCAATCGAGGCTGGGCATGCCGCTCGGCGAGTGCTCCTTGCGCAGCACCTTGCCCTTGCCGAGGTACATGTGGACGCCGCAGGGCAGGCACGGATCGAAGCTGCGGACGGCCCGCATGATGTCGATCCCCTTGAACTCGTCGATCCCGTTCTCCTCGAAGATCGGGGTGTTCATGACGGCATCCTCGTAGGGCCCGGGGGTGCCGAGGCTGTCGGTGGGGTTGGCGTTCCACGGGGTGGGCGGGTACGGGTGGTAGTTGGCGATCTTGCCGCCCTTGATGACCATGTGGTGCGACAGCACGCCCCGAACGGCCTCGGTGAACCCGCAGCCGATGGCTTCGTCCGGCACCGTGAACTCGGCCCAGGTCTTGGTGTGGCCGGCCCGGATCTCCTCGAGCGCCTTGCGGGCGAACTCCAATGCCGCAGCGGCGGCGTAGGCCTGGAAGTAGGTGCGGGCCCGGTTGCGCTCGATGGTGTTCGACCACTGAGGGATCTTCCACTCGAGGGTCACCGGCCCCTTGAGGGCCGTCTTGGGGAGGTGGATCTCCACGCTGTGCCCGGTGGCCTTGAGCTCCTCGGTGTTGACGAGTCCGGAGAGCGCCGTCGACCACAGGCGGGCCAGGGGGCCACCCCCGGTGTCGAGGGCCAGGTGGTCCGTGCCATCGAACCAGCGGGGCGACATCACCCAGCTGTACTTGTCGCTGAAGTCCCGCTTCTGCGGCTTCGGGTTGGTGTGCTGGTTCCAGGGGTGACGTCGGTCCACCGGGTTCCCGAGCGGGTCCTTGGTGACGAACATCTCCTGGTCTTCCCAGTCGTCGTAGAAGGAGTGGCCGAGCAGGATGCGGATGCCGAGGTTGATGTCGACGAGGGAGTTGGTGACGAGCTTGCCATCCACCACCACGCCCGGCGTGACGTACATGGCCCGGCCCCACTCGGCCATGTCCTTGTACTCGAAGTTGCAGACGTCGGGATCCTGGAAGGCACCCCAGCAGCCGAGCAGGATCCGCCGGCGGCCGTTCTCCTCGTAGCCGGGGAGGGCCTCGTAGAAGAAGTCGAAGAGGTCGTCGTGCATCGGCACGACCTTCTTCATGAACTCCACGTAGCGCATCAGGCGCGTGATGTAATCGGTGAAGAGCTGGATGGTGGCCGTGGTGCCCACGCCGCCGGGGTAGAGCGTGGAGGGGTGCACGTGGCGACCCTCCATGAGGCAGAACATCTCCCGGGTGTACCGGGACACCTGCAGCGCCTCGCGGTAGAACTCGCCGGAGAACGGGTTGAGCGACCGCATGATGTCGCCGATGGTGCGGTACCCGTGGTCCTCGAAGTGGGGTGACTCCGTGCGGTTGGCCTGCTCGAGCACGCCGGGGTTGGTCTCGGCGACCATCTTCTCGCAGTAGTCCACCCCCACCAGGTTCTCCTGGAAGATGTTGTGGTCGAACATGTACTCGGCGGCCTCGCCGAGGTTGACGATCCACTCCCCCAGGTTCGGCGGGCGCACGCCGTACGCCATCTGCTGGGTGTAGCAGGAGCACACCGCATGGTTGTCACCGCAGATGCCGCAGATGCGGCTCGTGATGAAGTGGGCGTCGCGCGGGTCCTTGCCCTTCATGAAGATGCTGTAGCCGCGGAAGATGGACGAGGTGGCGTGGCACTCGGCCACCCTGCGCGCCGCGAAGTCGATCTTGGTGTAGATGCCCAGGCTCCCCACGATGCGCGTGATGGGGTCCCAGCTCATCTCGACGAGGTTGCTCATCGCTTGTGCCCGCCCTTGCCCGCCGCGTTGGCGTCGTAGCCCGTGGTCAGTGTGTCGCCCTTGTGGCGCCAGTCCGGCTCCTTGTTCAGGCTCATCTTGGTGAAGCTGCGCAGCGCCCGCACCGTGCGGCCGTACACCGCGACGGCGGTGGACGAGAGCTTCGCGCCCGGCGGCTCGTCCATGAACGGCATGAACTTGTCCGGGAAGCCGGGCATGGTGCAGCCGATGCAGATCCCGCCGACGTTGGGGCAGCCGCCCATGCCGTTCATCCAGCCGCGCTTGGGCACGTTGCACTTCA
>JBDSUN010000074.1:0-6175 GCA_039927735.1 Acidimicrobiales bacterium
GGTGACCACCCCGAAGTTGCCTCCCCCGCCCCGCAGACCCCAGAACAGCTCCGAGTTCTCCTGCGCCGATGCCGTCACCACCCGGCCGTCGGCTGTGACCACCTGCGCCTCGAGCAGGTTGTCGCAGACGAACCCGAAGGCCCGCTCCAGCCACCCGCTGCCGCTTCCCAGGGCCAGGCCCACGACACCGGTGGTCGACACCCGCCCGCCGGTCACCGCCAGGGCGTGCTCTTGGCACGCGGCGTCGACCTCGCCCCAGGTGGCCCCGCCGGCGACGCGCGCCGTCCGGGCGTCGGGGTCGACCACGACCTGGCGCATGTCGCGCAGGTCGAGGCACACGCCGGCGTCGAACACCGCCGACCCCGTCACGCCGTGGCCGCCTCCGTAGACCGACAGGGGCAGGTCGTTGTCGCGGGCCAGGCCGACCACGGCCACCACGTCCTCCACGCCGGCGCAGCGGGCGATGACGGCCGGTCGCCGATCGATCATCCCGTTGAACACCCGGCGCGCCTCGTCGTAGCCGTCATCCTCCGGATGCAGCAGCGTCCCCGCGAACCCGTCCAGCACGAACCCGTCGCCCATCTTCCGTTCCCCCTTCGGCTCCCACCACCGAGATCAGGAGCGGTCGGACACTACCGCCACTCCGGCGGGCGTGCTGCCGCCACCCCACGGACTCTCGCGACACCGCCGGCGGACCCGCGATCGCCGAGAACGCCGGGTGGCGGTCCCCCCAAGAGGACGACAGGATGCTCCGCGATCTCCGGCCGGGTCAGACTGTCGCCCATGCCGACCATCCCCGTCGTTCGTCCCGCCGACGCGGTGGTGGAGCTGGTGGAGCCGGGTACCAACATCATCGTCCCGGTGGCCAACGGGGAGCCGGTGGCGGTGCTCGACGCCATCGAGGCGGTGGCCGCCGCCGGCGGTCTCGAGGGTGTGCGGGTGCACCAGATGCACGTGCTGCACGACCGCGGGTACCTCGATGGTCGGTACGGGGAGCGGCTGCAGCACGTCAGCTACTTCCTGTCCCACGTCACCCGGCCCTGCTTTCACGACGGCACCGTCGAGCTCGTGCCCTGCAACTTCAGCGAGGTGCCCCGGCTGCTGGCCATGTTGGCCCGCCCCCTGGTGGTGGCCGCCTGCTCGCCACCTGACCGGCACGGCTACGTGAGCCTCGGCACCAACGCCGACTACGTGGCGCCCTTCATCGGCAAGGTGCCGTTCTTCGTGGAGGCCAACGCCCAGATGCCCCGCACGATGGGCCGCAACAGCATCCACCTGTCGCAGGTGGCGGGTTGGTGCGAGGTCGACCGGCCACTGGTGGAGGTGCCCCCGGCGGTGCCCGACGCCGTCGACGAGCGCATTGCCGAGCTGGTGGCCGAGCGCATCGGCGACGGCGCCTGCGTGCAGACCGGCATCGGGTCGATCCCCAACGGGATCCTCGCCGCCCTGTCCGGGCACCGGGACCTCGGCATCCACACCGAGCTCCTGTCCGACGGCGTGATCGACCTCGTGGAGCGCGGCGTCGTCACCGGGGTTCGAAAGGTGCGTCGGCCCCGCAAGGTGGTGGCCACCTTCGCGCTCGGCACCCGTCGCCTCTACGACTTCCTCGACGTCCACCCGGCCGTGGAGCTGCTCCCGGTCGACTGGGTGAACGACCCCCGGATCATCGCCCAGGAGCAGTCGTTCGTGTCCATCAACGCCACCGTGCAGGTGGACTTCCTGGGCCAGGCGGCGTCGGAGACGATCAACGGCCAGTACTGGTCGGGCAGCGGCGGCCAGGCCGACTTCGCCCGCGGTGCCATGTACTCCCCGGGCGGCCAGGGCTTCCTCGTGCTCCCCTCCACCGCCGCCCACGGCACCGTTTCGCGCGTCGTCCCTCGGCTGCCCGAGGGCTCGGCCGTCACCACGATCAAGAACACCGTCGACAAGGTGGTGACCGAGCACGGCGTCGCCGAGCTCCGCGGCCGCACCATCCGCGAACGCACCCACGCCTTGGTGGCCATCGCCGATCCCGCCTTCCGCGACGAGCTCTCCCAGGCCGCCCGCACCCTCGGCTGGTGGTGACGTCGGGTCGGTCGTCACACCGCGTCTCTAGGTTCGGTGACATGTCTCCGTCTGGCGACGCGGAGCCTCCGAGCAGGGTGTCGTACCCGCTCGACGACGCCCTGGCCGCCTCGCTGCCCTCGAGGACGCCCGTGACACCTTGATCCACTCTGGTCACCTGGCGGTCGGCCCAGCGGTCCTCCGCAACGATGGGGACCCGGTGCGCGCAGACACGATGCACGGGGTCGATGCCTCGGCCAGACTGGTGGCGTGAGCGACGCCGCCGGGCCAGCCGACCTCGACCTCACCGCCCTCGCCGGCGACTACGACGCCGAGCTCCGACGCTGCGCCCACCAGCACTGGTGGGCCAAGGGAGTGGACCAGGCCGGGACGCCGATGGCCTTCGTCCTGGGCTGGGAGGCGAACCGCGCAACCCTCGCCGACCGACGACTCTCGCCGAGGTCCTTCGCCGACGACATGGTCGCCAGCGGGCTCTCACCGGCCACCGCCGCGCAGGTGGCGCCGCTCTTCAGCCGACACGGCGACGACCACCGTCACCTGCGTGCGGTCCTGTCCGTCGCCTTCACCCCCAAGAAGGTCGAGCAGCTGCGCCCGGCCACCCGTGCCATCGCCGAGCGGCTCGCCGACGGCATCGCCGCCGCCGGTGGAGCATGTGACTTCGTCGCCGCCTTCGCCGAGCCACTGCCGCCGGAGGTGTTCGCGATCCTCTTCGGCCTCCCCGTCGAGGACCGTGATCGCCTGGCGAGCTGGGCGGCTGAGATCGCCCTTGCGTTCAGCATGTCGATGCGCCCGGAGCACGTCGCCCGCGTCGAGGCGGCTGCCGCGGACATGCGCGCCTACGGCTACGAGCGCATCGCCGCCAGTCGGGCCGAGCCGGGCGACGACCTCGTCACCCGGCTGGTCGAGGCCGAGGTGGATGGTCACAACCTGTCCAGCGACGACGTGATCGCCATGATCACCGGCTTCGTGTTCGCCGGCGCCGAGACCACCCGACGGCAGCTCACCGCCGCTGTGCATCTGCTGGCCGACCACCCCGACGACTGGGAGCGCCTCGCCGCCCACCCCGACCTGCTGCCGAACGCGGTGGACGAGATCCTCCGCCACCGGGGGATCGTGTCCGGGCTCACCCGACGGGCCGAGGAGCCGTTCGATCACGATGACCTCGAGGTGGCCTCCGGCGGGAGGCTCGTGCTGTCCTTCGACGCTGCCAACCGGGATTCGGACCGCTTCGACGACGCCGACTCGTTCCTCCTCGACCGGCCCGACGCCCATGCCCACGTCACCTTCGGGTGGGGGCCGCACCTTTGCGTCGGTGCCGGGCTCGCCCGCCTCGAGCTCACCGAGGGCCTGGGTGCGCTCACCGCGCGCTTCGGTCCGCCGACCGTCGAGGCGGTAGGCCCGAGCACCGGGATGGGCGCGCCCGACTGGCTGCAGGTCCGCTTCCCTCCGCGCGACTGACCCCGCCCGACCGCTGGTCCTCACCGGTGCTGATCGAGGAGACCCACCCCGGCCGCATCCTGAACCCGGGATGCCGGCGGCGCACGAGCCGTCCGCTGAGATCTCCCGGTCGGTAGCGTCTCGATGGCATGAGCCCGAGGGACGAGGACGAGGCGCGCGCCGGCGTGAAGCTCACCAACCTCGACCAGTCGCTGTTCGACGGGGCGGACGCCACCAAGCGCGACCTGGTCGACTACCTCGACGGCGTGCGACACCGGATCCTCCCGGTGCTGGAGGACCGGCCGCTCTCGGTGATGCGGGTCCACCGGGGCAGCAACGCCTTCATGCAGAAGAACGTGCCTAAGTACACGCCGGAATGGGTGGAGACGGTGGGCGTGTGGGCGGAGGCGTCCAAGCGCGAGGTGTCCTACGCCCTGTGCAACGACCGCCGCACCCTGCTGTGGTTCGCCAACCAGCGGGCCGTCGAGTACCACCCTGCCCTCGTGGGAGCCGGGGCCGACCGGATGAGCCATCTCGTCCTCGACCTCGACCCGCCCGAGGGCGATTCGTTCGCGATGGCGGTCGCCGCCGCTCGCCTCGTCCGTCAGGCGTTGGCCGACCTCGGCCTGGTCGGGGCCTTGAAGACCAGCGGCGCCAAGGGCCTCCACGTCTTCGTGCCCATCGACGCCCAGGCCACCCTGGAGGACGCCGCCGCGGCCACCCGCGCCATCGCGGCGAGGGCTGCCGCCCTCGATCCGGACGTGGCCACCACCGAGTTCGTGAAGGACGAACGGGGGGGCAAGGTGTTCGTCGACTCCACCCGGGTGGGCGGCGGCACCGTGATCGCGACCTACAGCCCGCGCATCCGTCCGGGGGTTCCGGTGTCGTTTCCGGTCAGCTGGGACGACCTCGACGACATCAGGCCGAGCGACTTCACCGTGCACAACGCCCTTGCGCTCCTCGGCGATCGAGACCCGTGGGCCGAGCAGATGCCGGAGCCTCAGCCGCTCAGCTCCGAGCTCGTCGAGGAGGGCGGCGCCATCCCCGTGGGGCGGGTGGCGGCCATGCACGAGGGCAAGCGGCGAGCACGGGCCCGCAAGGGCTCTGCGTAGGGGGCCTGCTCGGGGTGCTGAGGTGGGGGTCGGGGAGGGGGGTCGGGGCTCTGCTCCCGCAGGCGATGTCCGTGGGGGACCACCTGGGTTGGAGGCCCCGACGTCGCCGGCCCCTGCGAACAGCGTGGCCTAGCGTCGCCGGCGTGGACATCTGGGCGATGATCGCCGAGGAGCGCACGTCGCTCATCGAAACCGTCGAGTTGCTGCGACCGGAGCAGTGGGATGTGGGGAGCCTGTGCGGCGAGTGGACCGTGCGCCAGGTGCTCGGGCACCTGGTGCTGGCGGCCGACCCGCCGTACGGCCGCTATGCCGGTGCCCTCTCCAAGGGCCGTGGGAGCTTCGACAAGGCCAACGACCTCCTGGCTCGCGAGGAGGCGGAGCGCCCGGTCAAGGACCTCATCCGCCGCTACCGGCAGCTCGTCGGCAAGCGGTCCGCCCCGCCGGGTCTCGGTGCGCGGGCACCGTTGAGCGACCTCGTGCTCCACAGCCTCGACGTACGGGTGCCGCTGGATCTGCCGTCGGACCGCCCGGCCGAGCGCTACGCCGACGTGCTCGACTTCATGTTCACTCGTCGGGCGACGGCCGGCTTCGTGCCTCGGGGGCGACCCGCCCTGCACTGGGTCGGCACCGACCACGCCTGGACCCACGGCACCGGTGATGAGGTGCACGGCACCATGGCCGACCTCGCCCTCACGGCATCAGGGCGTGGCGCCCGGGTAAATGCCCTCGGCGGCCCCGGCCAACCCGCGGTGGCGGCTTGGCTCCATCGCTAGAAGTGTTTCAGCTGTTTCAATTCGGCGGGCGGGGAGTAAGGTGCAGGCATGGCAGCTGCCGCCGATGCCCTGGCCAAGCGAGCCCGTGACCGCGCCACCCGCGAGCCGGCCTTCGCCACGGTGCTCGAAGCCATCCTCGATGCTCCCACCGAGGACGCCGGGGAGCTCGCCCACGTGGCCGCCCGTCAGGTCAACGACCTCCGTCGCCAGCAGGCGCTCGAGGAGCTGAGGTCCGGGTCCCTCTCCACCGCCGAGGTGCAGCGCCGACTCGGACGGGCCAGCGCCCAGTCGGTGCACGTCCTGCGCAGCCGTGGCCAGCTGCTCGGCCGCACCATCGGCAACGCCACCTGGTTCCCAGCCTGGCAGCTGCAGGGCGACGCGCTGCGCGAGGACCTGCCCCGGCTGCTGGTCGCACTGAGTCGCTTCAGCGATGACGCCGTCGCCGCCGATCGGGTGATGCGCCTGCGGCGGGACGAGCTCAGCGGCCGCAGCCTGGCCGATGCCCTCGACGACCCTCGTCGCACCGCTACGGCCTGGAATCTGCTGGGCGGCCTCGGCCTCGGCGGCTGAGCGGTTGCCGCTGCACCTCCCGGCCGATCGACCGGCCGGTCTCGGGCTGCTCGGCCTGCCCACTGGTACGAGGCTGTGGCGCATCGACGCGGAGCCGCCGGAGGCGTGGAGCTGGGAGGGGTTCCCGGGGCCGCGCTACCGCTTCGACCCGGCCGGTGGGGCGTTCCGCACCCGGTACGCCAGCACCCGCTTCTACGGTGCCGCCCGCGAGCGCTACCT
>JBDSUN010000075.1:0-6423 GCA_039927735.1 Acidimicrobiales bacterium
GCCGAGCAGGATGTGCTCGGTGCCGATGTAGTTGTGGCCCAGTTGCAGGGCCTCGCGCAGCGAAAGCTCGAGGACCTTCTTGGCCCGCGGCGTGAACGGGATGTGCCCGGATGGCGAGGAGCCACCCTGGCCGATGATCTCCTCGACCTGGCTGCGCACCGCCTCGAGCGAGATGCCCAGTTGCTCCAGGGCTTTGGCCGCTACTCCCTCGCCCTCGTGGATGAGGCCGAGGAGTATGTGCTCGGTGCCGATGTAGTTGTGGTTGAGGAGCCGAGCTTCCTCTTGGGCCAGTACGACGACCCGGCGGGCTCGGTCGGTGAACCGTTCGAACAAGGTGAGCCTCCCAGCCCTACTTGGGGGATCCGTGGGTCGAGTGTATCCCTGGCCCCCCGCAACGCACCGCGGGGCCTCCTGTTCTCGTCCCTCGGTGTGCCATCGGCAGCGGTGAGCTCGATCGTGAGCCCACCGCAGCGGTTTCCTGCCGCGGAGAGCCCTCGCCTACGGTGACCGGGTGGCGTCCGAGAGCCCGCTCCTCCAGCTCACCGGGATGCCGGGCTTCCGCCAGCGGGTCGACGAAGCCCTGCACACCGCCGTCGCCGCCGAGGACGAGCTCATGGCGCAGATGGGCTCGCACCTCATCACCGCTGGCGGCAAGCGCGCCCGGCCGCTGTTCGCGGTCGCTTCCGCAGCTGCGTTGGCCCCCGATGCCACCGCCATCGACCGCTCGGTCACCGACGACGTCATCCTCGGTGGGGTGTCGGTGGAGCTCGTGCAGGTGGGCTCCCTCTGCCACGACGACGTCATCGACGAGGCCGAGACCCGCCGCGGCGTGGAGAGCGTCAACGCTCGGTGGGGGAACCTCAAGGCCATCCTGGCCGGGGACTTCCTCCTGGCCAAGGCCTCGGAGATCGCCGCCGGCCTGGGCACCGAGGTGGCCGGCCTCCTCGCCGCCACCATCGGCAAGCTCTGCGAGGGCGAGGTCAACGAGCTGCGTCACGCCTACGACTCCACCCGCACCGAGGCGTCGTACCTCCAGGCCATCGAGGGCAAGACGGCCGCCCTCTTCGCCACCGCCTGCCGGGTGGGCGGGATCGTCGGCGACCTGCCCCGCGATCAGATCGACCTGCTCACCGACTTCGGCCTGCACTACGGCATGGCCTTCCAGATCGTGGACGACGTCCTCGACGTCATCGCCACCGACGAGCAGCTCGGCAAGCCGGCCGGCCACGACATCGCCGAGGGCATCTACAACCTGCCTGTGATCCATGCCCTGGCCGAGCTGGGTGGCGACCTCCGCACGCTCCTCGGCGGTCCGATCACCGGCGCCGACCTCGACACGGCCCGCCGACTGGTGCGCGCCTCGCCGGGCGTCGACCGCTCCATCGACCTGGCTCGCACCTACATCGACCAGGCCGTCGAGGACCTCGCCCCGCTCGGCGGCACCCCGGCGGCCGTCGCCCTCGCCGGAGCTGCCACCCATCTCCTCGTCGACGTCGAAGCAGTCCTCGCCGCCTAGGTTCCGCCCATGACCGCCGCCCCCGAGGACGCGCTGGTCCGGGGGCTGCTCACCGGGATCGCGGCGTTCCGGTGGCTGGCGTGGGCGTGGATGTCGATCGTGCTCGTGGTCAGCCGGGGCGACCTGGAGGCGGAAGGGGCGCGGCCGTGGCTGGCCGTCGTGCTCGTGGGCGCCGCCCTGCTCGTCACGGCCGGCACCGGGCTGCTGGGCCGCCGCGACCCCGAGCGCCTGCTCACCCTGCCGGTGATCGCCGCCGAGCTGGCCGTGGGCTTCTCGCTCGGGGCGGGTGACGGCTGGGTGTTCCCTGGCGACCATGCCCAATCGCTCGGATCGGTCTGGCCGTTGGCCGGGGTGCTGACGGCGGGGGTGGCGTGGGCGGGGCGCGGCGGCGCAGCGGCGGGGGCGGTCGTCGGCTTGGGTCGACTCGTCGGGGACCTGTTCCAGCAGCGCTCGACGGAGCCGCTCGGCGACATGACCGTCACAGCCAGCTCGACCTTCGTTCTCTACGCGCTGGCCGGTGGCGTGGCGGGCTACGCCACCGTCAAGCTGCGCGAGGCCGAACGGCGCATCTCCACGGTGCAGGCCCGCGAGGAGGTGGCGAGGACGCTGCACGACGGCGTCCTGCAGACCCTCGCCGTGGTCCAACGGCGCGCCACCGACCCCGACTTGGCGCGCCTGGCCCGTGACCAGGAGCGCGAGCTGCGGGAGTACCTCTTTGGCGACGAGCCGGCCGGTGGCGAGCTCGGCCCCCGACTGCGCCAGGCCGCCGCCCGCTTCGAGGACCACTTCGACGGCCAGGCCCGCGTGGTGCTCGCCGACGACCTGCCGAAGCTGGACGGCCCGGTCGTCGACGCACTGGTCGGCGCAGTGCACGAGGCCCTCACCAACGCGGGCAAGCACGGCGAGGCGCGCTCGGTGACCGTGTACGCGGAGCCCGGCGAGCACAGCGCCGTGTTCTGCTCGATCAAAGACGATGGCGCCGGCTTCGACGACGCCCCTGAGGGGGTCGGCATCAACCGGTCCATCCGGCGACGGCTCGCCGAGGTCGGCGGCCGGGTGGAGATCGACGGCAACCCGGGTCGAGGCACGGAGGTCCGCCTGTGGGTGTGAGCGAGGTCTTGCACTTCAGCGAGGACCCAGGCATCACCCGCTTCGAGCCGCACGTGCCTCCCACCAATCCCTCCATGCCGCCCCTGGTGTGGGCCATCGACGCCGCGCATGCGGGGCTCTACTGGTTCCCACGGGACTGCCCCCGGATCACCTACTGGTCCGCGGACGAGGCGCCGCCTGATCGGCTCGGGCCCACCGCTGCTCACCGCGTGCACGCCATCGAGGCCCGGTGGCTGGACCGGGTTCGGGCCTGCCAGCTCCACGAGTACCGCTTCGATGGCGCGCCCTTCGAGGCGTGGGCCGAGGCCGAGGGCCAGTGGGTGGCGTCCGAGTCGGTCGAGCCGATCTCCGTGGAGCCGGTCGGCGACCTGCTGGCCCGACATGTGGACGCCGGCATCGAGCTGCGGATCGTCCCGTCGCTTCAGGTGCTGGTGGACCCGGTGATGGCCTCCGGCTACCAGTTCTCCATGGTGCGCATGGCCAACGCGCAAGGATGAGGTGTGGCTGAGCTCCAGATGGTGCGGGTGGTGCTGGCCGACGACCACCCGATCTGGCGATCTGGGGTGCGAACGGACCTCGGGAGCAGCTTCCACGTGGTCGGGGAGGCGGGGGACGCCGACGAGGCCATCGAGGTGATCGGCGCCACCAAGCCCGACCTCGTGGTCTGCGACCTCCACATGCCGAACGGCGGCGGCCTCAAGGTGGCCAGGACCTGTGGGGAGCAGACCCGCATCGTCATGCTGACCGTCTCCGAGGCCGAGCGCGACCTGCTCGACGCGGTGGCGGCCGGGGCGGTCGGCTACCTGGTGAAGTCGACGCCCCCCGAGGAGCTGCGGCAGGGGCTGTGGCGGGCGGCCCACGGCGACCCGGTGTTCTCGCCGTCGCTGGCGTCGCTCGTCCTGGGAGAGTTCCGCCGACTGGCCAAGGCCAGCGGGCCCGTGCAGCCGCTGTCGGAGCGCGAGCGCGAGGTCCTGCAGTACGTGGCTCGGGGCCACACCTACAAGGAGATCGGCGGGCAGCTCTTCATCGCCGACAAGACCGTCGAGAACCACGTGCGCAACATCCTGGGCAAGCTCCACCTCAACCGTCGCCAGGAGCTCGTGCGCTACGCCCTCGAGCACGGCATCGAATAGGGGTCCCCCAGTACAACGTGGGGGGTGACCCGGGTCCCCGTGCGGGCCCGAACGGCGGACGGTGGCGCCATGACCGCCACCAGCTCACCGCCCCGCCCCGACCCCACCCGCACCGGCGCCGTCTGGGTGACTGGCACAGGTGCCTTCCTGCTGCTCGCCGCCGCCGCCGTCTTCACGGCCATGCGGTGGGAGCAGATCCCCGAGGCCGCCAAGCTCGGCGCCCTGGGCCTCGCCACTGGCGCCTGCCTGATCATCGGCCGAGGTCTCAAGGGCACGCTTCCCGCCACCGCCGGTGCGCTCATCCACCTCGGCACCTTCCTCGTGCCGCTCGACGTGGCCGCCGTCGGCATCCGGGCCGATCTGGACTGGTCGACCATGCTCCTCGCCCAGGGCCTGGCCGCCACCATCACCTTCGGATGGGCCGCCCGCACTGAGCGATCCGTCGTGCTCCGGTGGGCCTTTGCGGGGGCGGTGGTGGCCCTCGCTGGCGGCATCGGTGCGACGACGGCGCTTCCGGCTCCGCTGGTGCTGGCCGGTTTCGCGGCGGCCGCCGTCGTCTGGCGTCAGGACAGGCTGGCCCTTCCCTGGGCTGCCCTCGCCGGCGCCGCCCCGCTGCTCGTGTTCCTGGATGACGTGGCCGGCGACGGCGTCGGCGCCCTGGGACGCCTCGGCCTCCACGGCGACGAGCCTCGAGCCCTCGCCTTGCTGACCGGCCTGACTGCCGCCGCCACCCTCACCGTCATCGGACGACGGCGGAGCGACGTCGGCATCGTGCTCCTCGGCGCCGCGGTCGCCGCCATCGGCGCCTTTGCCAGCTGGACGGAGGTCGCCGCCGACCGCAACTTCGACCTGATCGGGTTGGCGGCCGCCTTCCTGCTGGTCGAGGGGGTCGCCTACGCCCTGCGCCACGACCCCTTCTGGGCGACACCGAGTCGGATCATCGCCACGATCGCTGAGCTCCCGGCCCGACTCGGGACCGTGATCATGGCGTTCGGCGCTGTTGCGATCCTGGCCTTCGACGTGGCCACGTCTGAGGGGGCGGTGGCCAGCGGACTCCTCGGCCTGGCGTGGATGGCGGCCGACCTTCGAGCCGGTGGGCGGGGCCGAGTCGCCAGCACGCTCGGCATGGCCGTCAGCATGGTGGCAGTCGTTGCGACCACGACCGGTTCGATCACAGCTGTCGCGATCTCGCTGGTCGCCGTCGGGGCGGTTGCCTCGGTGGTCGACCGACGAGCGGCGCTCTTCGTCGCCGTCACCAGCGTGGTCGCAGCCCCCTGGCTGGCCGCCACCGTCTCCTTCACGGCCACCGCGGTCGGCACCGGCATCGTGGGCAGCCTGGTGCTGGCGGACGCAGCCGTGCGCCGATCCCGGGCGAGCGCTCCCGATGCGGCCGGCTCCGACATCGCCGCGCAGCGGGCCTGGGTGCTGTCGGCCGCCGCCCTCCTGCCCGGTGCGATCGCCATGGCCGCCTACCTCGGCGACACGGGGAACACCGTCGCCGGACTCATCGGCGGAGCCATCCTCGCCACCGTGGTGGCAGCAGTGGCTGACCGGGGCCGGGTCTCGGGTGACCTCCTCCTCGGGACCCTCCCTCGCATCGGAGCGGTGGCCGTCCTGGCCGGGACCAGCGAGCTCGCCCCGACGCAGATCGGCTTGGTGGCGCTGGCCGTCGCAGGACTGTCGATCGCGGACGCGCTCCGCCTCCGCAACCCGCACGTCGCCCTTGGGGCCTCCCTCGCCGTGCCCGTCGCCATCGGTGCCCTCAGCCGGGCGGCTGAGCTGTCGGTCCCGTCCTCCGGAGTCGTCCTGACCATCAGTGCCGCCGTGCTCGTCGGGCTCGGCGCCCTTGTGGGGCAGCGCTGGGCCGTCCCGCTGGTCGCGGCGGCCGGCATCGCCGCGGTCGCCGGCCTGGGCCTGGCCGCCTCCCTGCCGAGCGCCTTCGCTGACGCCGTGATGGTCACCAGCGGCATCGGCCTGGCCCTCGCCGTGGAACGGGGACGACTGGACGGCGTGCTGCTCGGCAGCCTCACCATGACCGGTGGCATCTGGCTGCGCCTGGCCGACGGTGAGGTGACGGCCAGCGAGCCGTACCTGCTGCCGGTCGCCGTGCTGCTCCTCGGGGCCGGCCTGCGGGCCCGCTCGGTCGGCTCCAGCAGCTGGATCGCCTACGGCCCCGTGATCGCCCTCTTCGGTGGCGCCGCCCTGGCCGAGCGCCTGTCCGGCGGCCCCGGCTGGCACGGTCTCGTGGCCGGCACCGTCGGCGTGCTGGCGGTGGCGGCCGGCGGGCACCGCAGGCTCGCCGCTCCCCTGCTCCTCGGCACCGGGTTGCTCGTCGCCCTCGTCGGCTACGAGACCCTGGCCATCACCGCGGCACTGCCGACCTGGACCTGGCTGGCCGTTGGCGGCACCGCCCTCCTCGCCGCCGGCATCGCCATGGAGCACCACGACCTCGGCCCCGTCGAGACCGGCCGCCGCCTCGTCGACGTCGTCGACGACCACTTCGCCTGACCCATAGCGACCAGAGAGGTCAATCCCCAGATCAACCGAACGGGCGCGGCGAGGGCGGGCAGCGCGGTCGGTGTGTCACCAGGCCTGGTCACGGTCGCCAGGACCAAGGTTGGGGGCCTGAGTGGTCATTCACCGCGCCTGGGTGCCCCCAACCTC
>JBDSUN010000076.1:0-8223 GCA_039927735.1 Acidimicrobiales bacterium
GCGTCGACGCAGCGCGCCGTCCGTTAGACCCATGACCGGGCCGCTGGCGGGGGTACGAGTGCTGGAGATCGCCGGCGTCGGTCCAGGCCCCTTCTGCGCCATGCTCCTCGCCGACCTCGGGGCCGAGGTGGTCCGGGTGGACCGGGTCACGGCCGTCGGGGGGGACGCGTCGTCCGTGCGCTTCGACGTGCTCGGGCGGGGGCGCCGGTCGGTGGCGGTCGACCTCAAGTCGACGGGGGGCGCGGAGGTCGTCCTTCGGCTGGCCGAGCAGGCCGACGCGCTGCTCGAGGGCTTCCGGCCGGGGGTGGCCGAACGCCTCGGCATCGGGCCCGAACCGTGCCTGGCCCGCAACCCACGGATGGTCTACGGGCGGATGACCGGCTGGGGTCAGGAAGGGCCTCTCGCCGACGTCGCCGGCCATGACATCACCTACGCCGCCGTCGGCGGGGCACTGGCCCACATCGGTCGGGTCGGCCAGCTGCCCACCCCGCCGCTCAACCTGGTGGCCGACTTCGGGGGCGGCGGCATGCTGCTCGCGCTCGGGCTCGTGTCCGCGCTCGTGCATGCGCAGCGGACGGGCCAAGGGCAGGTCGTGGACGCGGCGATGGTCGACGGCACCGCCTTGCTGATGGCCCCGTTCTTCGGTGCCAGCGCGGTCGGCTTCTGGAGCGACGAGCGGGGTACCAACCTGCTCGATTCCGGCGCCCCCTTCTACGACGTGTACCGGTGCGCCGACGGCGAGGAGATCGCCGTCGGCGCCATCGAACCCCAGTTCTTCGCCGCCCTGCTCGACGTCCTCCACCTGGCGCCCGACCAGCTGCCCGACCAGAACGATCAGGCGCGGTGGCCCGAGCTCCGAGCCGCCCTGACCTGGGCCTTCGCCGGTCGGCCTCGGGCCGAGTGGCTCGACCGGGCCGACGGTCGCGATGCCTGTGTGGCACCGGTCCTCACCATGGCCGAGGCTGCCGGGCACCCCCACGTGCAGGCCCGGAGCACGATCGTGGATCGGCACGGCGTCCCGCAGCCCGCCCCCGCGCCGCGCTTCAGCGCCACCCCAGCGGAGCTCGGCCGGCCCCCGGCCGCGCCCGGCCAGCACACCGATGAGGTCCTGACGGCCTGGGGCTTCTCCCCCGGGGAGGTGGCCGACCTACGGGCCGCCGGAACGGTGGCCGGAGGGTCCGTCGATCAGTAGGGCCCGCACAGCTTGCAGGAGGAACCGACATCTGACGGTGTGTTAGAAACTTCTGCAACGCGTTCTACTTCGCGGCAGGGGGCCCGGTCGATGTACGTCGCCTACACGGCTGAGCAGGAAGCACTCCGCCAGGAGCTGCGTGGCTACTTCGCCGACCTCATGACGCCGGCGGTGGAGGCAGAGGTCGCCGATGGCGAGACGGGAGGCCCGGCCTGCCTGGAGGCGGTCCGCAAGATGGGCCGCGACGGCTGGCTCGGGATCGGCTGGCCCACCGAGTACGGCGGCCAGGGCCGCACCGACGTCGAGCAGTTCATCTTCATCAACGAGGCGTGGCGGGCGGGTGCTCCCATCCCGTTCCTGACCATCAACACGGTCGGCAAGACGATCATGGAGTACGGATCCGAGGCGCAGAAGCAGGCGTTCCTTCCCAAGATCCTCAAGGGCGAGCTCCACTTCTCCATCGGCTACACCGAGCCGAACGCCGGCACCGACCTCGCGTCGCTCACGACCAAGGCCGTCAAGGACGGCGACGAGTGGGTGATCAACGGCCAGAAGATCTACACCTCGCTGGCCAGCTACGCCGACTACATCTGGCTGGCGGCGCGCACCGATCCCGATGTCTCGAAGCACCGAGGCATCTCCATCTTCCTCGTGCCGACCAGCGACCCGGGCTTCTCGATGACGAAGATCGAGACGATGGTCAACGCCAGCACCTACAACACCTTCTACGACGACGTCCGGGTGGGCGACGACGCCCTCGTGCACGGCCTCAACCGGGGCTGGGACCTGATCGTCAACCAGCTCAACTACGAGCGCGTCTCCCTCGGCCCGCCCGGCACGGTCGAGCGCATCTACGACGAGGTTCGGGCCTGGACGCAAGAGACGAAGCTGCCCGACGGCCGGCGCGTCGTGGACCAGGAGTGGGTGCAGCTCAACTTGGCGCGCGTGCACGCCAAGCTCGAGTTCGTGAAGCTCATCAACTGGAAGGTGGCCGCCGCAGGGGGCGCCAACCCGGCCGACGCCAGCGCCACCAAGGTGTTCGCGACGGAGTTCTACACGGAGGCCTACCGGCTCCTGATGGAGGTCCTCGGGCCCAACGCCTACCTGAGCCGTGGCTCCAGCGCCGCGCTGATGGCCGGACGGCTCGAGCGAGCCTTCCAGGGCTGCCTGATCCTCACCTTCGGCGGCGGCGTCAACGAGGTGCAGCGCGATCTCATCGCCCTCTTCGGCGCCGGGCTCCCCCGAGTGCCGAGGCACTGAGGACGACGATGGACTTCACCTTCACCGACGAGCAGCAGGCCATCAGCGACCTCGCCTACCGGATCCTCTCCGAGCGACTCCCGTGCGAACGGATCCGCCAGCTCGAGCAGACCGACACCTGGTTCGCGGATGACGTCTGGGCTGAGCTCGGCCAGGCCGACCTGCTCGGCATCGCCCTGCCCGAAGCCGACGGCGGCGGCGGCTTCGGCCTCCTGGAGGCGTGCCTCATCGCCGAGCAGGTGGGCCGCACCGTCGCTCCGGTGCCCTTTCTGAGCAGCGTGGTGGCGGCCGCCCTGCCGCTGGCCGAGTTCGGGAGCCCAGCCCAGCGCGAGCGCCTGCTCCCCGGGGTCATCAGCGGCACCGCCACCCTCGCGACGGCTCTGTACGAGCCCACCGACGTCGCCGTGCCCACCGTCCCCACCACCCGGGCCACCCGGGATGGCCACGGCTGGCGGCTGGACGGCGAGAAGTCCCTCGTGGTCGACGCCGATCGGGCCGCAGCCATCCTCGTGCCGGCCCGCACCGGCGAGACCACCTCTGCGGTCTTCCTGGTGGCGCCGGACGCGCCCGGCGTCGGCCTCGACCGCGGGACGGCCGTCACCGGCGAGCCCCAGTGGGGCGTCCGGCTGGACGGGGTGACGGTGGACGCCGCTGCCCTGGTCGGCGGTACGGAGCAGGGCCGGGCGATCGTCGGCTGGATCACCGATCGCCTGGCCGCCGCCATCTGCGCCACGCAGACGGGCGTGTGCGAGGAGGCCCTGGCCATCACGGCTCGGTACGTCTCCGAGCGGGAGCAGTTCGGCAGCAAGCTCGGCACCTTCCAGGCCGTCGGCCAGCGGGTCGCCGACGCCTACATCGACACCGAGGGCATCCGGCTCACCGCCCTGCAGGCCATCTGGCGCCTCTCCGAGGGCCTCGAGGCCCACGACGAGCTGATGACGGCCAAGTTCTGGGCTGCCGACGGGGGCCAGCGGGTCGTCCATGCCGCCCAGCACCTGCACGGCGGCATCGGCGTCGCCCTCGACTACCCGATCCACCGCTACTTCCGGTGGGCGAAGGTGCTCGAGCTGACCCTCGGAGGAGCCAGCCCATCGCTGCTCCGCCTCGGTGCCAGTCTGGCCGCCCAGCCCGTCGGGAGTGCCTGACTACCATCCCGCACCACCGCCATCGCTCCACCAACCGCACCATCGATCACATCTGCATCCAGGGGGAACCACGTTGACGAACACCCGAGCCCGCTCTGCGCTCCTCGCGCTCTTGCTCATCACGGCAGCCTGCGGGCGTGACGACGGCGAAACCGCGCCCGAGACCGACGATGAGACGACCACCACCGCAGCCGACGGCGGTGACGATGGGGGAGAGGACGCCACCGCGCTCGACGCTGGCGGCTTCGGCGACCTCGAGGCGGTCTGCCAGGACGGCGACGCCTCGGGGGCAACGGCCCAAGGGGTCACCGACACCGAGATCAGCGTGGCCACGATCTCGGACAAGGGCTTCGACGGGCTCAACAAGGAGATCTACGACACGGCCCTCGCCTTCACCGAGTGGTGCAACGAGCAGGGCGGCATCCTGGGTCGTGAGATTGTCCTGACCGACGCCGACGCGGCGCTCAGCAACTACGAGCCCGTGGTGCAGGACGCCTGCGAGCGGGACTTCGCACTGGTCGGCGGCGGCGCCGTCATCGACGACGACGTGAACAACGTCCGGGTGGGTTGCGAGCTCCCGAGCATCCCGGGGTACGTCGTGTCCGAGACGGCCCGGGTGGCGGATCTCCAGGTGCAGCCGGTCCCGAACCCTCTCGATCGGATCGGTGCGGGGCGCTACCAGGCGGCCAAGGCGCTGTTCCCGGACGGCATCGGGAAGTTTGGGATCATGACGTCCGACTTCGCGTCCGTCCTGTTCGTGCGCGACCAGCTCGTCAACACCGCCGAGGACCTCGGGTTCACCGTCGACTACACGTTGAACTACGCCCCGGCCGGCGAGACGGGCTGGGACAACTTCGCGCGCGACATCAAAGACCAAGGCATCAAGATCCTCGAGTTCATCGGCCAGCCCGCCAACATGGCCGCCCTCGACCAGGCCTTCGAGAACGCCGGCTACCGCCCCGACCTGGTGCTGCTGAGCAGCAACTTCTACGACGAGACCTACAAGGCGGCGTCGGCAGGGGTCGCCGGCCGCACGTTCATCCAGTCGCTCTACCACCCACTCGAGCTGGCCGATGACAGCAAGGGCACCCAGGACTACCTGGACCTGATGGCGCAGTACAACCCTGGCGGCAAGGTGGCGCAGCTCGGCCAGCAGACCCTGTCGGCGTTCCTGCTCTTCGCCCAAGCGGCCACGGAGTGCGGCTCCGACCTGACCTCGGCCTGCCTGCTCGACGCGGCCGCATCCCAGGAGGAGTGGACCGGCGGCGGCATGCACGCACCGCAGAGCCCGGGCAACACCGAGCCCAGCCCGTGCTTCCTCGTGCTCGGCCTCGGCGCCGACGGCTTCGAGTACGACGAGGAGGCCACCCGCCCCACCGACGGCGACGGCCTCTACAACTGCGATCCGGAGAACGTCTCTGACGTGAGCGACTGACGTGGACGAGTTCCTCGGCCTCACCGTCCTGGGGCTCTGCACGGCGTCGGTCTACGGGCTGGCGGCCAGCGGACTCGTGCTCACCTACACCACCACCGGCATCTTCAACTTCGCCCACGGGGCGATCGGGATGCTCGGCGCGTTCGCGTTCTGGGAGCTGCACACGCAGCGAGGGTGGCCGATCCCGCTGGCGCTGGTCGCCGTGCTGCTGGTGCTGGCCCCCGGCCTCGGGGTGCTCATCGAGCGGCTGATCATGCGCCACCTCACCGACGCGCCCGAGACCGTGCGCGTGGTGGTGACGATCAGCCTGCTGGTGGCCCTCCTCGGCCTGGGGCTGTGGTGGTGGCCCTCCGACGAGGCACACCCGCCGGTCCAGCTCTTCCGAGGGGAGGTGCTCGACGTGCTGGGGGTGGGGGTGTCCTGGCACCGGGCGTCGGCGGTGGTGGTGGCGATCGTGGTCGTCGTGGCCCTGCGGGGCCTGCTGTTCCGCACGCGCGTCGGGCTCGACATGCGGGCCTCGGTCGACAGCCGCCCGCTGGCCATGCTGCACGGCGCCCGGCCCGACCGCTCCGCCGCACTGGCCTGGGCGATCGGCTCCTCCCTCGCGGCGCTGGCCGGGATCTTGATCGCGCCAGTGGCCACCATGAACCACATCGCGCTCACCATCGTGATCGTCAGCGCCTACGCCGCGGCGATGTTCGGACGGCTCCGCAGCCTGCCCCTCACGATCGTTGGCGCCCTCGTCCTCGGATTGCTCGAGTCCTACGCCATCGGCTACATCGACAGCGGTCAGCAGTACTTCGCCACCTTCCGCTTCGCCATCGCGCCGATCGTGCTTTCGATCGTGCTGCTCGCCCTGCCGAGCGCGCTGCTCCGCACCCGGTCGGGGCTGGCCTCGAAGGAGGACATCCCCCGGCCCTCCTGGGGCGGGGCCCTCGCCACCGCCGGGGCCATCGTGGTCGCCTCCCTCGTGCTGGCCAGCATTCTCAGCAACGGAGATGCCATCCGGGCGGCGAAGGTGCTGGGGCTGGCCATGGTCGCCTTGTCGCTCGTGCCTCTCACGGGCTTCGGCGGTCAAGTGTCGCTCTGCCAGATGAGCTTCGCCGGCATCGGTGCCATCGTGATGGGTCACCACGGGGCGGACGGCAATCCCGCCACGCTGCTGCTCGTCGCCGTCGTCTGCGCCGTGGCCGGGGCGTTGGTGGCGCTGCCCTCGCTGCGCCTCTCCGGCCTGTACCTGGCGCTGTCGACGGCTGCCTTCGCCGTCTTCCTCGACCGGTGGGGGTTCGGGCTCCCCCCCTTCGATCTCGGTCCGTTCGGGTGGGGCGGCGGCGATCCCGTGCGGGTGCGGTTGTTCGACAACGTGCTTCCGGTCCGCGCCATCGACGTGCCTGGCCTGGACGACAGCGGCCGTCCGGCGCAGCTGGTCGTGCTGGCCGTGCTGTTCGCCCTCCTCTACCTCGTCGTCGTGGCGGTGCGCCGCAGCGGGTTCGGCGAGCGCCTGCTCGCCATGAAGGACAGCCCGGCCGCCTGCGCGACGGTCGGGATCAACGTGACCGCACTGAAGCTGGCCGTGTTCTCTCTGTCGGCTGCCATCGCCGGCGTCGGCGGGGCGGTGTACGCCGGCACGCTCGGGTCCGTGACGCCCGACCGCTTCAGCCTCTTCGAGAGCCTGCCGCTGCTCCTGCTCGGGGTGGTGGGCGGAATCGGTACCGCCGGGGGCGCCCTCTTCGCCGGGATCATCCTCGGCGGGCTCCCCATCGCCATCGCCGTCTGGCCGTTCCTCGAGAACCTCAACCGGCTCCTCCCGGGCACCATGGGCATCGCCCTCGGTCGCAATCCCAACGGCGCCGTGCGCGACATCGCGGAGCGGTACGCCGTGCTCCGCTCGGCGCCGGTGGCCCTCGTGGGGATCGTGGCCTCCGTCACGATCGCCGCCATCCTCGCAGTGACGGGCTCGCTCACGGGGTGGGGCCTCACCTTCGGGCTCGTCATCGCCCTCGTGGTGTGGCCGCAGGTCGCCGAGCAGCTCGTGGCCCGGCGGGCCCCCCGTCAGGGCACGGCGAGCCTTGAGTGGGCTGGCATCGACCGGCCCCTGGGGGCCGACGAGCTCCGAGACATCGATGCCGCCCTGGGTCTCGAGGCGCCCCGCGAACAGGTGCCGGTGTGACGGTTGCGCTCGAGGTCTCCAACCTCAGCGTCAGCTTCGGCGGTCGCCTGGCCCTGGCCCAGGTCGACCTCACTGCCGAGGCGGGGGCGATCACCGGCCTGATCGGCCCCAACGGCGCCGGCAAGACCACGCTGTTCAACGTCGTGTGCGGGCTGCTGCCCCCGTCCAGCGGAAGGGTGCGCGTCGACGGCACCGATGTCACCCGGCTGGCACCCTACAAGCGGGCGCGGAAGGGGCTCGCCCGCACCTTCCAGCGGCTGGAGCCCTTCGGGCTGCTCACGGTGCGCGAGAACGTCCGCCTGGCGGCTGGCGTGGCCCACCGCAACGACCCCGACGCGGTGGCCGACGAGCTGCTCGACCGGCTCGGTGTCAGCGACCTCGCGCCGCAGCGCGCCGACCGCCTGCCCACCGGCCAAGCGCGCCTCGTGGAGCTGGCCCGCGCTCTGGCGACCCGGCCCAAGGTCCTGCTTCTGGACGAGCCCGCCAGCGGCCAGGATGAGCGGGAGACAGCGGCGTTTAGCGCCGTGCTGCGGGGCGTCGCAGCCGAGGGGGTTGCGGTCGTGCTGGTGGAGCACGACATCCAGCTCGTGATGGGCGCTTGCACCCACATCCACGTGCTCGACCTCGGCCGGGTCCTCGCCAGCGGGCCGCCGGCCACGGTGCAGCAGGACGAGGCCGTCCTGGCGGCCTACCTGGGAGCGGCGCCGTGACGGACGAGCCGCTCCTGACGGTGCGCGGCCTGCGGGCCGCCTACGGGCCCATCGAGGTGCTGCACGGCGTGGACCTCGATGTGCCGGTGGGCGCTGTCGTCGCCGTGCTCGGGCCCAACGGGGCGGGGAAGACCACCTTCCTGACGGTGCTGGCCGGCCTCCACCCCGCCACCGCCGGCACCGTCGGGCTGGCCGGCCGCCGGGTCAACGGCGCCCGGGCGGACGACCTTGCGCGTGCCGGGCTGTGCCTGGTGCCCGAGGGGCGCGGCATCTTCCCGAACCTCACCGTGCACGAGCACCTGCGCATGGTG
>JBDSUN010000077.1:0-6622 GCA_039927735.1 Acidimicrobiales bacterium
CGTCGTCATCCTCCTCGAATCCGAGCTGGAGGTCGTCGGCGACGGTCTCCCCGGCGAGGAAGCTGGTGGGGTCGAAGAGGTGCTCCTCGGTGTCGGGCGGCGACTCGAAAGCATCGTCGACGCCGTCGTTGCCGTCCTGGCCCAGGAGCATCGTGACGAAGGGCTGGCCGAGCGCGTACGGCGCGCTGAAGGTGGCGCTCAGGAACGGTGGGACGTCGGCGGTGGCCAGCTGGCTGTCGGCCAGCTCCCCGGCGAACTCCTCGTCGTAGGCCGTGCGCTCGGTCTCGGTGAGCTTGTCCGCGGTGTAGGCCTCCTCGATCCGGACGGCGTCCCCCTCGGCCAGGCCGCGGAAGGCGGCCGACGCCCCGCTGTCCAGGTCGCTGGCGTAGAGGCGTTCGAGGTCGAAGCGCTGGTCCTGCAGAGCGTGGGTGAGCTCGTGGACGATGGTGACCTCGAGGCCCACGGTCATCTCGGTGCCGCGCACCCGCACTCGCTGGTCGGTGGGGTCGTAGAAGGCGAGCGTGCCGCCATCGGCGACCTGGTTGAAGGCGGCGAAGAGGTCGAGCTCACCGGAGGCGACGCCGAGGGCTCGGAGCTCGGCGGCATAGCGGTCGAGCTCCTCCCGCTCGCCATCGGCCACGCCACCGTCGTCCTCGGTGGTCTCGGCGCTGTAGTCGGCTGGGCTCAGGAAGTCGACGTGCACCGGGTGGTCGAACACGAGGCCCCGCTCGGCCTCGACGAAGGCGGCCAGGTCGGCCACCCGCGGGTCCCAGTCGTCGGGGTGGCTCGGGCCGTCGTCGCCGAGGGCCCCGGTGGCGACCGCGACGGCCCCGAGCACCAGGAGGCCGGCGGTCACGATGCCCAGCGCCATCGGCCAGCGGCGGGCAGGGGCAGCGACCGGAGGCCACGGGGGTGGTGGCGGTGGCGGCATCGTGAACGACGGCCGCGCAGGAGGGGGCGGGGGGAGGCTCATCGGCAGAGGGCGAGGTCAGGCCAGGGGCGTGAGGGCGATGGCATCCTCAGGCTCGAAGTCGTCGGGCGAGACGGCCGGGATCTCGGCGTCAGACGTGCTGCGACCCTGGACGTGGATCCCCAGGGCGACCACGGCCGCCACGATGTTGCCGATCAGGAAGGCGGTGGCGGCCCCCTCGATGCCCTCGTCGGGCACCAGCACCAGGGCCGGCACGAGGATGGCCACCGACAGCACCGCGGTGATGAGGACGGTGGCACCGCTGCGGTGCCGCACGCGCGCCTCGGTGAGGTAGATCGAGGTGACCGCCCAGGGGACGGCGGCCGCCACCAGCGGTGGGAGCACGTCGGCCGCCTCCCGGTAGTCGGCGCCGTACAGCGTGACGATCAGGCCGCGTCCGAGGGTGGCGGCGGCGGCGCCCACCACCATCAGGCCGCCGGCGACGACGATGCCGAGGCGCACCTGGCTGCGGAGGTGGGCGCCGTCGCGACCGCCCTCGGCCAGCAGGGCCTGACCGATGGCAGTCGGCACGTAGCAGGCGAGGGCAGCCACCCCCCAGGCCACGTAGAAGCTGGCGTTCAGGTCGGGCTCCACGTAGACGAGGACGATCACCGGCATGGCGAAGGTGGGCGCCTGGTACGTGAGGGTGGAGGCCCAGTTGACGATGGAGTAGCGGAACATGGCCCTGGTGGTGGCGGGAAGCGGGCCGAGGTGGTGGCGGTCACCGGTGACCTTCGGGAGCACGCCCATGCCGACGAACCCCGACACTGCGGTGGGGAGCGCAGCGACGACGAGCAACCACACCGCACGGTCGCCCTCGACGGGCAGGAGGAGCAGCGGGAACCGGGCGATGCCCACGATCAGCGCCCGTGCCAGCACCAGTCCCCAGCGGCGCTGGGTCATGAGCCGCACGTCGAGCAGCAGGGACAGCGCCGTGCCAATGCAGAGGAACACGAACAGGCTCGGTCCGAGGGCGCCGTGCCAGTCGCGGAGCTCGTCGACCGCCGCCGGGCTCACGGCCAGGAGGTAGCCGACCGCCGCGAGGGCCGAAGCCACGACGGTGGCCAGCGCCCCCCAGGCGTAGAGCACGTGGTCGTCACGAGTGCGCCCGGCCGCGTAGCGGGCGGCCGCCACCGGTTGGCCGAGGCCGGCGACGAAGGCCACGAACAGCGCCGAGGTGAACAGCGCGGTGGCGTGGCCGACGTCGGTCTGGGTGTCGACCCGGGCGGCGATCAGCCAGAAGAGCGCCCCCGACACGGCCTGGACGCCGGCGGTGAGCACGAGGGCCACCGAGCCGGTGAGCAGGTGGCGATGGCCCGAGGCCCGCCGGCGGAGGCCATGCAGCATCGGAGCGAGGCTACTGGGGGAGGTGGGCTCGCATGCAGAGGGCGAGGTGCTCGTCCACGAAGTCGTCGAGCTCTGGCCAGGGCATCGTGGGACGGGCCACCAGCAGGGACGTGAGGCCGTGGATGTTGGCCCACACGTGCATGGCCATGGCGCGGACGTCGCGACGAGGGCTGCAGGACAGGACCCCGGCGTCGATGCCGGCCTGCAGTCCCTCGACCAGGTGGGCGAAGGGCCCGGTGTCGAGCAGGTCGTTCCACTGATCGGGAGTGGCGTGGGCCGGGCCCATGAACATGATGCGGTAGTGCTCGGGGTGGTCGACCCCGTAGCGGACGTAGGCCCGCCCGCGTGCCTGCATGGCCGCGATGGGGTCGTCGATGCCGGCGCAGGCCGCCTCGATCACATCGTCGAGGAGGGCGAAGTGGCGCGCGCACACCTCGAACAGGAGGTGCGTCTTGTCGGTGAAGTGGCGATAGATCGACGGAGCCGTCACCCCGGTGGCGTCGGCCACGGCTCTGATGGAGACGCCGTCCTCGGAACCGGTCTCGAGGAGCAGGAGCTCGGCCGCCTCGAGGATCTCGGCCCGGAGCCGGTCGCCTTCACCCTTGCGGGCCCGACGTCGGGTGACGGTCACGATGCCCAGGCTGCCACCTCCGTCGAGCTCAGGCGTCGTCACCTGGTTCGGCGGTGCCGGCCGCCACGAGGGGGCGATCCCGGCGTGACCGCTCTGGGTAGCCCGGCAGAGGCGTGACCAGCGGCGTGGCCACGGCGGAGGAAGGGTTGGGGTCGTCGTCGAGGTCGACGTGCTCGCTGATGCCGATCCGGTCGTGGAGCCGCCGCAGGGAAGCGGGCGCCCACCAGTTCCAGTCGCCGGCCAGCCGCATGAAGGCCGGCACCAGCGTCCCCCGGATGACGAAGGCGTCCATGAGCACCGCCAAGGTGAGACCGACGCCGAAGAGCTTGATGAAGGTGACGTCGCTGGTGGCGAAGGAGATGAAGACGACGGCGATGAGCAGGGCGGCCGCCGTCACGATGCGCCCGGTCCGCTCCAGCCCGCGCGCCACGGAGAGCTCGTTGTCGCCGGTGCGGTCGTACTCCTCCTTGATGCGGGAGAGCAGGAACACCTCGTAGTCCATCGACAGACCGAAGGCCACGCAGAACATCAGGATCGGGGTGGTGGCATCGATGGACCCGATGGCGGTGAAGTCGAGCGGGCCGCTGAGGTTGCCCTCCTGGAAGATCCAGACCATGGCGCCGAAGGTGGCCGACAGGCTGAGCAGGTTCAGGATCACGGCCTTGATCGGCACGATGATCGAGCCGAACTGGAGGAACAGCACCACGAAGGTGACCAGCGCGATGATCCCCGCCGCCAGCGGCAGCTTGGAGAACAAGGCGCCCTTGGTGTCGAGGAGCGAAGCCGACTGGCCGGCGACCTGCACGTCGAACGGCGCCTCGGCGTCCCGGATGGCCTCGACGAGCGCCTCCCCCTCGGGCGACAGCGGCTCCACGTGGGGCACCACGGAGAGGTAGGTGCTGCCGCCGTCCTCGGCGGTGCTGAAGCTGGGGTAGCGCCCCCCGCCACCCGGCAGCACGAGCTGGCCGGGCTGGCAGCCGAGGTCGGCCGTGCCCTCCCCGCAGTAGGTTCCGGTGACGGCGTCGACGCGGGCCACGCCGGGTAGCGCAGCCAAGCCGGTGGCGTAGCCGTCGATCTCCGCCTCCCGGGCGGCCGGGTCGCCGATGCCGGTGGCCACGATGGAGGCGGCGCCGGCCTCGCCGGAGGAGAACTCCTCCCGCAGCACGTCGGCCACCTGGCGGCTCGGGGCGGACTCGGGCAGCACCCGGTCGTCGGGCAGGGAGAGCACGATGTTGAGGAACGGGGCGCCGAGGAAGAGCAGCACGGCGATGGCGCCGGCGGCCACCGGGATGGGGCGGCGCATCACGAAGATGGCCACGCGGTGCCAGAAGCCCTCCGCGGGCTCCTCGGTGGAGCGCTTGAAGATGGTGAGCTTGTCGACGTTGTGGCCGAGCACGGCGAGGATGGCCGGAAGCACCACCACCGCGAAGGCGCCGGCGAGAAAGGCGACGGCCACACCGGCGTAGGCGAAGCTGCGCAGGAAGGCCAGCGGGAACACCAGCAGGGCGCACAGCGATGCCGCCACCGTCACGGCGCTGAAGGCCACCGTCCGCCCGGCCGTGCGCACGGTCCGCTGCACGGCCACATGGGGCTCGTGGCCGGCCCGCAGCTCTTCGCGAAAGCGGCTCACCACGAACAGCGAGTAGTCGATGGCCAGGCCCAAGCCCATGGCGGTGGTCAGGTTGAGGCTGAAGATGGACACCTCGGTCGCCATGTTGATGAGGCGCAGCACGGCGAGGGTGCCCACCACCGAGAGAGCGCCGATGGCGAGGGGCAGCGACGCCGACACCACGCTGCCGAACACCAGCAGGAGTAGCACCAGGGTGATGGGGAGGGCGATGGTCTCGGCCCGGACGAGGTCCTTCTCGATGGTGGTGCCCACCTCCTTGAACACCTGGGCGAAGCCGCTGATGCCAACGGTGATGCCGTCGCCGGCCCGTTCGTAGTCGGCCAGGTCCTCAACACGTTCGTTCACCTCGTTCTGGTCGCCCTCGATCCGGCCGAGCACGAGGGCACGGTCGCCGTCCGACCCACGTAGCGGCGGCGCCGAGTCGAGGCTCCAGTAGGAGACGACGTTGGTGAGGTGCTCCTCGGCGGCCAGCTCCTCGGTGAGGGCGAGCCCGGCGGCCGTCACGGCCGGGTCGTCCACGCTGACGCCGTCATCGGCCGTGACGAGCAGGACGACGTTGGGCGTCCCGGAGCCGAAGGTGTCGAGCAGGGCGGCGTCGGCCTGGAACGACTCCGACGCCGGATCGTCGAACCCGCCCGAGCTGAGCTCTTCGGCCACGCGGCCGCCGAAGGCGCCGGAGACCATGAACAGCACGGCCGCGCCGACCAGCACGGCCTTGCGGTGGTGGATCACGGAACGAGCGAGCCGAGCGAGCATCACATCTCCTGAGGCGCTGAGATAACACCGCTAACCGACCATGAGAGCTATCGGAATGTCCAGATGACGTCGGTCACAACGACGTCGGTCACAGCCGAGGGTTGCGCGCCGAGCGGCGGTCCGGCCAGGGTGTGCCCTCATGCCCGCCACCCATCCCGGCGCCCACCGGCCCGACCGCCAGCGCACCGTCGACAGCGGCGGCCTGGCCATCGCCGTGCACGAGTGGGGCGACGAGGGGGCACCACCGATCCTCATGGCCCACGGCGGGTTCGACTTCGCCGGCACCTTCGACGTGTTCGCGCCGATGCTGGCCGAGGCCGGCTTCCGGGCGGTGTCGTGGGACCACCGGGGCCACGGCGACTCCGCCCACGCCGCCCTCTACAACTGGGAGGCCGACCTGCGAGATGCCGCTGCGGTCTTCGACTCGGTGAGCTTCGACGCCGTCCCGGTGATCGGTCACTCGAAGGGCGGCAGCCTGATGCTGCAGCTGGCCGACGCCCTGCCCCACAGGGTGAGCCACCTCATCAACCTCGACGGGCTGCCGTCGCGGCGCAGCTTCCCGGACGTCTCCGACCACCAGCGCACCAAGCTGATGGCCAAGGACCTCACCTCGTGGCTCGACCATCGCCGCACCCTCGTGGACGCCCAGCGCAAGCCCGGCACCATCGACGAGCTGGCCGAGCGTCGGGCGAAGATGAACCCGCGCCTGTCGGCGGACTGGCTGCGCTACCTCGTCACCATCGGCGCCCGCGAGGATGCCGACGGCTGGCGTTGGAAGATCGACCCCACCCTGCGCTTCGGCGGCTTCGGCCCGTGGCGTCCCGAGTGGTCGATGATGCGCCTGCCCGACATCGGTGTGCCGGTGCTGGCCGTCCTCGGCACCGCCCCCGACCCGATGGGGTGGGGCACCGCCGAAGCCGACGTCCTGTCGCACCTGCCGCCGGGCGGTCGGCTGGTCATGCTCGACGGCGTCGGCCACTTCGTCCACATCGAGCGCCCTCGCGAGGTGGCCGACATGGTGCTGGAGCTGGTGGGTTGACCACGATCTCGCTCCTGCACAACAAGGTGCGCCTGGCTCTGCACGAGCTGAGGGCAGCCGAGGGTCGCCCGCTCCTGCTGCTCCATGGCCTGGCCGAGCGCACCCCCGAGGCCGTGCCCGCCCACCTGGCCGGCTGGCCCGGTGCCGTCTGGGGGCTCGACCTGTCCGGGCACGGGGCCTCGACGGTGGCGGTCGGCGCCGGCTACTTCTGCGAGGCCCTGATGGGGGATGTCGACATCGCCATCGCCC
>JBDSUN010000078.1:0-9423 GCA_039927735.1 Acidimicrobiales bacterium
ACCTGGCCAACGAACGGCTCTGCGACTACTTCGCTGCCTGTCTGCTGATGCCACGGTCGTGGGTCAAGCAGGCTTACGGCTCTGGGGTGCAGGATGTCGTTGCGCTCGCTGAGCGTTTCGAGGTCTCCCCGCAAGCCATGCAGGTCCGCCTGCTGCAACTCGGGCTCGTCGATCGCTACCGCCGTTGCCGTGGAATCGACAACGGAATCTCGGACATCTACCTCCGGTCAGCACCGGCCTCGCCGCTTGGACTAGCGGCCTAGTGGGTTGAGTTATCGCGCCTTCGGCGCGTCAATAGTTATGTAAACGAGGAACCACGATGATGGAGGAAGTACCCACGCGACTGACGCTCGCCGACGCAGAGGACAAGCGGGCAGTCATCTACATCAGAGTCAGCACCAAGCAACAGGCCGTCCGAGACGGCAACCCGGAGGGCTACTCGCTGCCAACGCAGCGCAAGGCCTGCCAAGCCAAGGCCGAGGCGCTCGGGGCGGTCATCGTCGATGAGTACATCGATAAAGACAGCGGCACCACCGCCGACAAGCGGCCGGACTTCCAGCGACTCGTTGAACGGGTCATCGACAAACGAGACATCGACTACGTCATCGTCTACAAGCTCGACCGCTTCGCCCGGAACCGTCTCGACGATGCCCTGATCACCATGAAACTCGAGGCCGCCGGCGCCAGCCTGGCCTCATGCGTCGAACAGATCGACGGCACCGCTCCCGGTCAGCTCATGCAGGGCATGTTGGCCGTGATGAACGAGTTCTACTCCCGGAACCTGGGCGACGAGATCCGCCGCAAGACCCTCATCAAGATCCAAGAAGGCGGCACCCACGGCTGCGCCCGGATCGGCTACCAGAACGTCGGCGAAGGAGGCCGGCGCTACGTGGTGGTCGACACCGAGCGCAGCGCGCTCATCACCTGGATGTTCGAGGCCTACGCCACCGGCGAATGGACCACCAAGACCCTGCGCGACGAGGTCAACACACGAGGGCTGCGCACCAGGGGTGGACCGACGACCCCCTGCAAGGAGATCTCGCTGTCGCAGGTGCACCGCATCCTCCGTTCGCCGTATTACAAGGGGCTTGTCGTCCACAACGGTGTCGAGTACGACGGCAAGCACGAGACCCTGGTGACTGCGGAGACCTGGCAACGGGTGCAGGACCAGCTCGATTCCAAGAAGCAGGGTCTCAAGCAGCGAGAGCATCACCACTACCTGAAGGGCACCATCTGGTGCGGGTACTGCGGGAGCCGGCTCTGCGTCACCTACTCCACCGGCAAGCAAGGCGTGCGCTACCCCTACTACTTCTGCCTCGGACGCCACCAGAAGCGCACCACCTGCGAACTGAAGTACCGGCCGCTGGTCCTCGTCGAGGAACAGATCGTCGACCACTACCGCACTGTCCAGCTCAACGCCGAAGGGCTCGAAGCCACCGCTGCAGTCCTGCTCGCTGAGGCCAGTGAGAAGCTCAAGACTCAGAAGGCCGCAGCCGGTCGGCAGACCCGGCGTCTGCAGCAGCTCGAAGGCGAACGCACCAAGCTGATGCACGCTCACTACGCCGGAGCCGTGCCCCTGGATCTGCTCATGCAGGAACAAGCCCGCATCGCCCGGGAGATGGAGTCACTGCAGGCTGGAGCGCTCGCCACGACGGGGACCATCGAACGGATTGAAGCCAACGTGGCAGCGGCCGTCGCCTTGGCCAGCAACTGCCACGAGGCCTACAGCCGATCCAAGCCGACTGGTCGCCGGCTCATGAATCAGGCGTTCTTCAAGCGGATCTGGGTCACCGAGGAAGGCGTCGTCGGTTGGGAGTACAACCAGCCCTTCGAGGCCCTGATGATCCGGCACGGCAAGCCGGCCCGGCTGGTCTCAGCAGAGGTAGCCGGAGACCTGATCAAGTTCGACGCCGACCCACGTTCTGCGTACCAACGAAGAGGCCCTGGTCGATTGACCAGAGCCTTCTCACCTCTGTTGAGTTCGAAAGACGAACATCTGGCGGAGGGAGTGGGATTCGAACCCACGGTGAGTTGCCCCACACACGCTTTCCAAGCGTGCCGATTCGGCCGCTCTCGCACCCCTCCTCGGGGCCACCCGGAGGTGGACCCAGGACCGACGAGGCTATCGTGTGGACCGGCCCGCTCTCGCATGTGGCGGTCGGGTCCTGTGCAACGGCAGTCCGTGAACCGAGTCAGGGCCGGAAGGCAGCAGCTCTCAGCGGAGCCTGCGGTGTGCCGCAGATCGCCTGACCGTCACATCCGGGAGCGGGTCGGTGCGCGCCTACTGATCGGCGTTCACCCGATGTTCAGGAAATCGGCGTCATCCGCGAGGTGCCACGTCTCCGGAGGACCTCGGGGGAACCTCCCCCGATCCCGGAAGGGGGACCCATGACAACTGTCAGCCGACGTTCGTTCCTGGCCAAGGGGGGCGCGGGTGTTGCCGGCGTCGCCACCGTGGCCGCGGGAGGCATCGCCCTCACCGGCGGATCCGCAGGGGCGGCCGAACGCTCGCTCGATGCTGAGGAGCTGGCGGTGCTCGACCGTCCGATGCTCCTGCAGATCCGCGACGCCGCCGCCGGCGAAGTCGAGATCCTCGTGGGCGACACCGAGATCGTGTTCACCGACCGAGCGCTCGTGGCCCGCGTGCTGCGCGCCTCACGATAGAGAGGCCCGCTCCAATGTCTTCGCACCGCGAGGCGCCGTCGATCTCCAAGGATCCCGTCGCCGACAACACCGACACCTATGCCTTCCGCACCCCAGGTGAGACCGTCACGCTGATCACGAACTACCTGCCGGCCCAGACGCCCGCCGGCGGTCCGAACTTCTACGAGTTCGGCGATGACGTGCTCTACGAGATCAAGGTCGACAACACCGGTGACGGCCGGCCTGACGTCGTCTACCAGTTCCGCTTCACCACGACGGTGACGAGGGACGACACCTTTCTCTACAACGTCGGACCGATCGAGTCGCTCGACAGCGAGAACTGGATCCGGAAGCAGACCTACACGGTCACGAAGGTGACCGCCCGTGGCAACCAGGGCCGGGGCAAGGGCCAGACGGTGAGCGAGGTGCTGGCCACCGACGTGCCATGCCCGCCCTGCAACATCGGCCCCCGTTCCACGCCCGACTACGCCGGGCTGGCGCAGGCCGCGGTCACGGAGCTGCCCGGCGGCGGGATGGTCTTCGCAGGCCAGCGAGCAGAGGGCTTCTTCGTCGACCTCGGCTCCATCTTCGACCTCGGCACCCTCCGGCCCTTCCAGGCCGCCCACCTCATCCCGAGCGCCAGCTCGCCGGGTGTCGATTCGCTGGAGCAGATCAACGTCCACACCATCGCCATCCAGGTGCCGATCGGCCACGTCACGAGGGACGGTGCGGTGCCCACCGACGTGGCGGCGCCGGAGGCCGTCATCGGCGTGTGGGGTTCCGCCAGCCGGCAGAAGGGCTCCACCCGGAACGGGCGCGGCGCCAAGGCCGACATGGGCCCCTGGGTGCAGGTGTCCCGGTTGGGCAACCCGCTCTTCAACGAGGTCATCGTCCCGATGGCCCGCAAGGACGAGTGGAACGCCGACGGCCCCGATCAGGACGCCGAGTACGCCGGCTTCGTCGCCCAGCCCGAGCTGGCCAAGCTGCTGCCGGTGCTCTACCCCGACGTGTTCCCGAACCTGGCCGCTCTCACCGCCGATCGGGCCGACCTGCTCGCCATCCTCCTCACCGGCATCCCCAGCGGCCTGATCCCCGGCTTCCAGAACTTCACCGGGCCCACCCAGGCCGACATGCTCCGCCTCAACCTGGCCATCGCCCCCTCCGCCGAACCCAACCGGCTCGGGCTGGCCGCGGGCGACGCGGCGGGCTTCCCGAACGGTCGACGGGTCACCGACGACGTGGTCACCGTCGAGCTCCGGGCGGTGGCCGGCCTGCTCTACCCGCTGGTCGACGCCACCTACACGCCGGACGCCGCCGCCGGAGGCATCGAGGATGGCACCTTCGCCACCCTCGAGCGCACGTTCCTCGACGTGTTCCCCTACCTCGGGGTGCCCTACAGCGGCTACGACGTCCCCGCCGGGTCGAGCGCGGCCTAGCCCGACCATGCACGGACACGACGACTCTCCCCACGACCATGGCGACGGTCAGGACCATGACCATCGGCACGCGGCCCCGGGGATCAGCGTCGTGCTCGACATCGGAGGCGAGGTGGGCGCGCTGATCGTCTACCTCGCCTCTGAGCCTCCGGGCGGCGAGCTCGAAGCTCGGCCGACCCGCGACGACTCGGCCCGCTTCCACACCGGCGTCCACCTTCGGGACGCGGCCGCGGGGACGGACAAGGTGCTCGTGGCCGTGTTCCCGGAGGTGCGCGAAGGCGCCTACGAGCTCCTGGCCGAGAAGGGTGCGTCGGATACCCCCGTCATCGGCGAGGTGACCGTCGTCGGGGGCGAGGTGACCGAGCTCGATCTGCGCTGAGCCGGCTCGGGGCCTCGGACTGCCCGGTAGGGTCGGCGAGATGGCCGATGCCTATCAGGCGCTCTACCGGCGCTACCGCTCCAAGCGCTTCGGCGAACAGCGAGGCCAGGACCACGTGGTGCGGGCACTGCGCACCGCGGTGGCCGAGGGTCGGGTCGGACATGCCTACCTGTTCAGCGGTCCGCGGGGCACGGGCAAGACCTCGACCGCCCGGATCCTCGCCAAGGCCCTGAACTGCGAGAACCCCCAGGCCGACGGCGAGCCGGACGGCACCTGCCCCAACTGCATCGCCGTCGACGAGGGTCGCATCGTCGACTGGCTCCTCGAGCTCGACGCCGCCTCCAACAACGGCGTGGCCAACATCCGGGACCTGATCGAGCGCATCCCCCTGGGGACGTCGGGCAACCGCAAGGTGGTGATCCTCGACGAGGTCCACATGCTGAGCGGCGGTGCCGCCAACGCGCTGCTCAAGTCCTTGGAGGAGCCCCCGGCCCACGTCTTGTTCATCCTCTGCACCACCGATCCGCAGAAGGTCCTGCCGACGATCCGGAGCCGCACCCAGCACTTCGAGTTCCACCTCCTCCCGGCCGAGGAGCTGGCTGAGCACGTCCGCTTCGTCATCGCCGACGCCGGGCTCGACCTCGGCGAGGACGCCGTCGAGCACGTGGTCCGCCAAGGGGGCGGGTCGGCCCGGGACACCCTCTCCGCCCTCGACCAGGTGTCGGCCATGGGCGGGGTGGTGCACGACGCCCAACCCGTCGAGGCCATCCTCGAGGCGCTGGCCCAGCGGGATGCGGGTGCCGCCCTGGTGGCGGTGGCGGATGCCACGGCGGCGGGTCGTGATCCTCGGGCCCTCGGTGAGGTGCTCATCGCTCGGCTGCGGGATGCCTTCCTGGCCGTCATGGGTGCGCCTGACCGCCACCTCCCGGCCTCCGACCTCGAGCGGGCGACAGCCCTCGGCGGGGAGCTCGGGGCAGCCGGGCTCACCCGATGCCTCGAGGTGCTCGGTGAGGCGCTCGTCGAGCTGGCCAAGAAGCCCGACCCCAGGATCGTCCTCGAGGTGGCCCTCGTCCGGCTCTGCCGACCGGATGCCGATCGCTCCTACGACGCCATCCTGGACCGGTTGGAGCGGCTCGAGCGCGGGCTGGTGGCGGCGCCCGTCGGCGCACCTCAGCCCGCCGTCGCCGCCGAGACGGCGGCCGACGCGGCGGCGAACCCCGCGGGTGGACGCCCCTCGGGCCCTGCGTCAGCGGCGCGCGACGAGCTGGCCAAGGCCGCCGCCCGTCCGGCCCGGACCCCCGTGAAGAAGGCCACGGCGCCGCCGGTGACCGCGGCCAAGCGCCGCGAGCCAGTGGCGGCCGAGCCCGCCGCTCCGGCTGCGGTGGCGCCCCCGGCCCCATCGTCGAGCCAGGAGCCACCGACCCTCGAAGCGCTGCAGGCGGCGTGGGCCACGGTCGTCGAGGGCCTCAAAGGGGCCACCCGGGGCATGTATCGCGACGGCCGGTTTGGCAGCGGGGCCAGCGGCGCAATGGTGCTGGCCGTCCCCAAGGGCCCGCCGGCTGACCAGCTCGAGAAGCGCCGCCCCGAGGTGGAGGCGGCCCTGGCCACCCACTTCGGTCGGGCCGTCCCCGTGACCGTGGTGGTCGATGTCGACGCGTCTCCCGCCGCCGCGGGCCCGTCCCCCATGCCGGCGCCCGACGACGACATCGTCGACGTGCACGAGCTGGAGGACGCCCCCTCGGCCGGCTCGGGCGTGGAGCGTCTGGCGGAGGCCTTTCCGGGCGCCGAGCTCGTCGAGGAGTAGCACCGACGCCGCGGCGGCGCGGCCTACGCTGCCACGGTGAGCGACCCCGGCCCCGACGACGCTGCTGTGCCCGCCCTGCCCGACTTCAGCGCCGTGTCGCCCGACGGCCTGGGTGGGCTCCTCGAACAGGCCCAGGAGATGATGGCGGCCCAGCAGGCTGCCTCCGAGCAGGAGATCGAAGGCGTGGCCGGCGGTGGCGTGGTGCGCATCCGCACCACCGGCACCGGACAGGTGCTCGGCGTGACCATCGCCCCCGAGGTCGTCGACCCGTCCGACGTCGCGATGTTGGAGGACCTCGTCACTGCGGCGTTGCACGACATGAACGCCCAGCTGCTCGACATCCAGCGGGAGGCCATGGGCCCGCTGGCCGGGCTGGGCGACCTCTTCGGCGGGAGCTGAGTGGCCAACGTCTACGCCCAGCCCGTGCAGGAGCTCATCGACGAGCTCGGCCGGCTGCCTGGCGTCGGGCCCAAGTCGGCCCAGCGGATCGCCTTCCACCTCCTCAAGACGGAGAAGGTGGACGCGCTGCGCCTGGCCCACGCCATCTCCGAGGCCAAGGAGCGGGTGAGCTTCTGCCTGCAGTGCTTCAACATCGCAGAGGGCAGCGAGTGCGGCCTCTGCGCCGACGACCGACGCGATCCGACGATCCTCTGCGTCGTCGAGGAGCCGCGCGACATCGTGGCGGTGGAGAAGACCCAGGAGTTCAACGGCCGGTACCACGTGCTCCAGGGAGCCATCAGTCCCATCGAGGGCATCGGCCCGGACCAGCTCCGCATCCGGGAGCTGCTGGGCCGCATCGAGCGAGAGGGCGTCGAGGAGGTCATCCTCTGCACCAACCCCAACCTCGAGGGCGAGGCCACCGCCATGTACCTCGGCCGCCTGCTCAAGGACTTGCAGGTGAAGGTCACCCGGATCGCCAGCGGCCTGCCCGTCGGTGGCGACCTCGAGTACGCCGACGAGCTGACCCTCGGCCGAGCCCTCGAGGGCCGGCGGGAGGTGGGCGGATGACCGGGCCGAAAACGCCCGAGGCACCGGCGCGTCGTCGGGGCGGGCGGACAGACCGACGACACAACCGGTGCCTCAGAGGGAGGCCGCTGGGGGCGATGTGACTGCTACCAGCAACGTTGCGATCACGTTACAACAATTGCGGTCGCATGACAAGGGCCTGGTTCGCAGCCACGAGCAGGCGACAGCAATGGCCAGGTGCGCACCTACGTGACCGACTGCACGACGACGCCCTCCGGCTGAGGCCGGGCGGCGGCGCCGCGCAGCACGGCCACGCCGATCCCGGCGGCGATCGTCGAGGCGATCAGCACCCCGATCTTGGCCTGCTGCTGGAGGTCGGGGTCGTCGAAGGCCAGCGCGCTCACGAAGATCGACACCGTGAAGCCGATGCCGGCCAGGCTCGACAAGCCGAGGATGTGGCGCCATCCGATCTCATCGGGGAGACGAGCGATGCCGACCCGCACGGCCAGCCACGCACCGAGCCCGACGCCCACCACCTTGCCCAGCACCAGCCCCACCACGACCCCGACGGTGACGGCGGAGCCGGCGGCGTCGGCCAGGGCCGATCGACTGAGCGGGATGCCGGCGTTGGCCAGAGCAAAGAGGGGGATGATGAGAAAGCTCGTCCACGGGTGGATGAGGTGCTCGAGGCGCTCTGCCACCGGCACCGACTCCCGGAGCTCGAAGGCCACCTCCCGCACCTCGAGAGGCGTGACCTCGGCATCCGAGGACAGGCGGTCCGCCACCAGATCGGCGTCGACCTGCGGCAGGAGTGGGCGGGCCGGCGTGAGCAGGCCGAGGGCGACGCCGGCGATGGTGGCGTGGATCCCCGACTCCAGCGTGCAGATCCAGACCCCCACCCCGACGGCGACGTAGGCGGGCGTGGACCACACTCGTCCCCGGCGCATGAGTGCCACCACCACCAGGCCGAGGACGGCGGCAGCCAGCCACCCCAGAGCGATGGTGTCCGTGTAGAACAGGGCGATCACCGTCACGGCGCCGATGTCGTCGACGATGGCCAGGCTCAGGAGCAGGATGCTGAGCCCCGGTGGGATCCGGCGGCTGAGCAGGGCCAGGACCCCCAGCGCGAACGCGATGTCGGTGGCCATCGGAATGCCCCAACCCCGGGCGCCGGGGCCGCCGACGTTGATGGCCAGGTAGACCAGGGCGGGGACGACCATGCCTCCGACGGCGGCCGCGACGGGCAGGGCGGCATCTCGGCGGGCGGCCAGCTGCCCGGTGACCAGCTCCCGCTTGATCTCGAGGCCGGCCACGAAGAAGAAGATGGCCATGAGCCCGTCGTTCACCCAGTGGCGGAGGTCCTCGTCGAGATGCAGGGGGCCGGCTCGCAGCGACAGCTCGGTGGTCCACAGCGAGTCGTAGCCGGCCGACCAGGGCGAGCTGGCCCAGATGAGCGCAGTGACGGTGGCGGCCAGGAGGAGCAGGCCGCCGGCTGCCTCGACCTGGAGGAACCGCACCACGGGCTGGGCCAGGTAGCGGGCCAGGCGGGCCTCGCTGGACAACCAGGTGGGCCGAGGGGCGGGCTGGGGCATGGGTCTCCGGGGTCGACGAAGGACGTTGCCGACCAGGCTTCCCGGCGCACCAGCGGCCGAGCCTACCGGGGTTCGGGGCGGGCTAGGCCTCGACGGTGATGCGCACCTCGGTGCCGCCGGCGGTGGCGGTGAAGGTGACGGTGTCGGCCAGGCTCCGGATCAAGGGCAGGCCCAAGCCCCGCTCGTGGCGCAGGCGGCCAGGGTCCTCGATGGCCGGGAGGGGATCGACCTCGTCCGGAGAGAAGCCTCCTGCGTGGTCGGTGACGGTGACGGCCACTGAGGTGGGGTCGAGCTCCACGGTCACGAGGACCGGAGCGGTCGAGCCGCTGGAACGCTGGGCGTCGACGGCGTTGGCGCAGGCCTCCGACACGGCCAGGCTCAGGTCGTCGATCCGGCGATCGCGGAGGGTGGCGTCCACGCTGGCCGCCGTGGCGACCAGCCGCCGGACGAGGGCGAGGTGATCCGTGCGGGGCGGGAACTCGAGGCGGATCGTTCGCCGGTTCCCCGCTGCCACCTCAGCCCCGGGTGGAGCGATCAGCGGCGATGGCGGCGTCCACGCTCGCCAACATCGGGAGGGCCTGGTCGAGGGCCGTGAGCTCGAGC
>JBDSUN010000079.1:0-2609 GCA_039927735.1 Acidimicrobiales bacterium
CTTCGACGACGTGCTGCTGCTCCCGGCAGAGTCCAACGTCCTCCCCAACGAGGTCAGCACCCGCACACAGCTCACCCCCAAGATCGCGCTGGCCATCCCGGTGGTGTCGGCGGCCATGGACACGGTCACGGAAGCCCCGCTGGCCATCGCCATGGCCCGGCAGGGCGGCATCGGCATCGTGCATCGCAACCTGGCGGTCGACGAGCAGGTGATCGAGGTGGACCGGGTCAAGCGCTCCCAGAGCGGCATGATCACCGACCCGGTCACCCTGCCTCCCGATGCCCCCGTGCGCGCCGCCCTCGATCTGATGGCCCGATACAAGATCTCGGGGATCCCGATCGTCGACAGCGACGGCAAGCTCGTCGGCATCCTCACCAACCGCGACCTGCGCTTCGTGGAGGACCACGACCAGGCCATCGAGCGGGTGATGAAGGTGGCTCCCCTCTTCACCGCCCCGGTCGGCACCACCCTGGAGCAGGCCAAGGAGATCCTCTGGCAGCACCGCATCGAGAAGCTGCCGATCGTGGACGGCTCCGGCACCCTGCGCGGCCTCATCACGGTCAAGGACATCAAGAAGCAGACCGAGTACCCGATGGCCACCCAGGACGACAAGGGCCGTCTGAGAGTCGGAGCCGCCGTCGGTGTCGGCCCTGACGCGGTGGAGCGGGCCGAAGCCCTGGTGGCGGCCGGCGTCGACCTGCTCGTCGTCGACACCAGCCACGGCCACTCCCAGGGGGTGCTCGACGTCGTCAAGACGATCAAGGGCAGCCTCGACATAGAGGTCCTCGGGGGCAACATCGTCACGCCCGAGGCCGTCGACGCCATGGTCGCCGCCGGCGTCGACGGCGTGAAGGTCGGGGTGGGCGGTGGAAGCATCTGCACCACTCGAGTCGTTGCCGGGGTCGGGGTGCCACAGCTGACGGCCATCTACGACTGCGCCGTGGCGGCCAAGCGGCATGGCATCACACTGATCGCCGACGGCGGGATCCAGCTATCGGGCGACATCCCCAAGGCGCTGGCGGCCGGCGCCGACGTCGTCATGCTGGGCTCGCTGCTGGCGGGAGTCGACGAATCGCCCGGCGAGGTCGTGCTCCACCAGGGCGAGCGCTACAAGGAGTACCGGGGCATGGGCTCGATGGGTGCCATGAAGGCCCGCTCTTTCTCCAAGGACCGCTACTTCCAGGGCGACGTCGTCGATACCGACAAGCTCATCGCCGAAGGCATCGAGGGCCGGGTGGCCTACAAGGGACCGCTGGCCAACATCCTGTACCAGCTCGTCGGTGGCCTCCGGCAGGCCATGGGCTACTGCGGCACCGCCACAGTCCCCGAGCTGATAGAGCGCGGGCGGTTCGTGCGCATCACCTCCGCCGGCCTCCGTGAGAGCCACCCCCACGACATCACCATCACCAAGGAAGCCCCCAACTACTGGTGAACGGTGGCCGTTCGAGGCTGCGCTCCACGAGAAATCGAACCGACGGCGGTGCCGCCCACGGGCCAGACTCTCGGGTCGTGGGTGCCCTCCTCGACGTCGACGGCCTGGTGAAGTCCTTTGGCGGCCTGCGGGCGGTCGACGGGGTGACGCTCCGAGTCGAGCCGGGTGAGCGGGTCTCCATCGTGGGACCCAATGGGGCCGGCAAGACCACCACCCTGCTGATGATCCTCGGCGCCATCGAGGCGGACGAAGGAACCGTCCACATCGCGGGCCACCCCTTGCCCGCCCAGCGGCACCAGGCCATGCGCTCGGTGGGGTTCGCGGCGGGCTACCTGCCGTTGCCCGACCGGCTCAAGGTCACCGAAGCCCTCCGCTTCTTCGCCGACCTCTCGGAGGTCGACGATCCCGGAGAGGCCGTGGACACGGTGATCAATGAGCTCGACATCGAGCACCTGCGCGGCAAGCTGTGCATGCACCTCTCCTCCGGGCAGCGGACGCTGGTGGGGATCGCCAAGGCGACCCTCCACCGCCCTCGCCTCCTGGTGCTCGACGAACCCACCGCGTCACTCGACCCGGACATCGCCTTCCGCGTCCGTGATCGCCTCGCCCAGATCAACGACCAGCACCACACCGCCCTGCTGCTCACCAGCCACGACATGCGAGAGGTCGAGACCCTCACCGAGCGAGTGGTGTTCCTGCGGGCGGGTCAGGTCATCGCCGACGGTGCCCCCGCCGCCATCGCCGCCGCCGGCGGTCACGACTCGCTCGAAGCGCTGTTCCTTGCCGAGGCCAGCCGCCATCGGGCCACCCAGCTGTGAGCGCCACCGTGGCGACAAGGTCGTTCAGCTGGCGGAGGGTCTGGGCCGTCGTGCGCCGCCAGGGCCTCGTCCAGTACCGGAACCCCGGCATGTGGTTCCTGCTCATCGCCCTGCCGGTCGTGGACGTCGTCCTGTTCTCGTCAATCGGGGTCGCCTACGGCGACGGCGAGGGGTCGGTCCGCATCCTGTTCACCGGCATCCTGCTGTTCCACCTCGTCTGGCAGCTGACCCTCGCCGGGTCGCTCGGGTTCCTGGAGGAGGTGTGGTCGCGCAACCTGCTCAACCTCCTCACCACGCCCGTGCGCGAGATCGAGTACGCCGTCTCGCTCGGCATCGTCGGCCTGCTGCGGACGGTCGTC
>JBDSUN010000080.1:0-4246 GCA_039927735.1 Acidimicrobiales bacterium
CCATCGGATCCACCCGGGTGGCCATCGTCGGCACCCGACGCTGCACCGGGGGTGGCGCCGGCGTCGCGCGCGAGCTCGGTCGGGAGCTCACCGAGGCCGGTGTCACCATCGTGTCGGGTCTGGCCCTGGGGATCGACGGGGCGGCCCATCGTGGTGTCCTCGACGCCGGGGGCGCCCCGGTAGGGGTGGTCGGCTGCGGCCTCGATGTCGTCTACCCCTCCCGCCATCGGGATCTGTGGGCCCAGGTGCGTTCGGCGGGGCTGCTGCTCAGCGAGGCCCCGCTCGGCGTCCGACCCGCGGCGTGGCGCTTCCCGGCCCGCAACCGGATCATCGCGGGCCTGGCCGATCTCGTGGTGGTCGTCGAGTCGCACGCCAAGGGAGGCTCGATGCACACGGTGCGCGAGGCCGACGACCGGGCCATACAGGTCATGGCCGTGCCCGGCTCCGTCCGAAGCCCCTCGGCGGCGGGCACCAACCAGCTGCTGGCCGAAGGGTGTGCTCCGGTCCGCGACGCCACCGACGTGCTCGTGGCCCTCGGGCTCAGCGTGGCCACCCGGGCCGCGGACGCCGACCGGCGGGCCAAGCCGGACCCCACCGGCCAGACGGTGCTGGCCGCCTTCGACTGGGAGCCGGCCACCCTCGAGCACCTCGTCGTGCGCACCGGTCTGCGGCTGCCAGACCTCGCCCTCACCCTCGAGCAGCTGCTGGCGGCCGGCTGGGTCGAGAGCGCCGGCGGCTGGTACGAGCGAGTGGCCGGATGAGCAGGGGTCCCGGTTCCACGCTCAGGCGGGACGGTACGGTGCCCCGATGGCCTGGCACGAGCGCGCCTTCCTCGCCTCCCTCACCTCGGTGGGGACGCGCACGGTCGAGGCCTATGCCGGCGACCTGGCCTCGTTCGTGGCCTGGGCCGAGCGGGGCGGAGCCGTCGGTCCTGAGACGGTCGACCGCACGTTGCTCCGACGCTACGTGGCCCACCTCGCCACCCGTCGGTACGCCAAGCGGTCGATCGCTCGAAAGGTCTCGGCGTTGCGCCGCTACTTCGCCTGGGCCGCCCGCACTGGCGAGATCGACGCCGATCCGTCCAGCGGGCTCTCGGCGCCGCGAGGCGACGGCCGCCTCCCGCGTGTCCTGCGGCAGGACGAGCTCACCACGCTGCTCGACGATCCGCCGGCTGCCATCGCCGGTGACGGTCCGGCCCTGCGTGCCCGTGACGACGCGGTCCTCGAGCTCCTCTACGGCAGTGGCCTGCGGATCGGCGAGCTGTGCGCCCTGGGACCCGCCGACCTCGACCTCGATCGGGACCGGGCGACAGTCTGGGGCAAGGGGGGCAAGCAGCGCGTGGTGCCCCTCAGCGCCCCGGCCAGCGAGGCGTTGCGCCGTTGGCTGGCTGGCTCCCGAACGGAGCTCCTGGCCGATCCGGCCGCGGCCGACGCGCTGTTCGTCAACCGGCGGGGCCGACGCCTCACCCCGCGCGACGCCCGGCGCATCCTGGACCGTCGCGCAGCGTCTCCGACCCACCCCCACGCCCTCCGCCACACCTTCGCCACCCACCTCCTCGACGGCGGCGCCGACCTTCGGGCCGTGCAGGAGCTGCTGGGCCACGCCGACCTCGCCACCACTCAGCGGTACACTCACGTCAGTCGTGAGCGCCTCCGCTCGGTCTACGACGCGTCCCATCCTCGGGCCCAGGGATGACCCACAGATGAGCAACGATCTCGAACCCGATCTCGATCGGCTCTGGGCTGAGTACAAGGACGCGGGTCGACAGGAGCAGCGCGACCAGCTCATCGTCCACTACTCGCCCCTGGTCAAGTACGTCGCCGGTCGCCTGGCCACGGGATTGCCGCAGAGCGTGGACCAAGCCGACCTGGTGTCCTACGGCATCTTCGGCCTCATCGACGCCATCGAGAAGTTCGACCTCGACCGCGGCTTCAAGTTCGAGACCTACGCCATCGCCCGGATCAAGGGGCACATCCTCGACGAGCTCCGCTCGATCGACTGGGTGCCCCGCTCGGTCCGGGCCAAGGCTCGGGCCCTCGAGAAGGCCTACTCCACCCTCGAGGGCAAGCTGCACCGCACGCCATCCGACACCGAGCTGGCCGACGAGCTCGACCTCACCGAGGACCAGCTGCAGACCACGTTGGGCCAGATCTCCTTCACGGGCCTCGTCGCCCTCGACGAGATGCTCTCGGGTGGTGAGCGGGGAGACTCCGCCACCCTTGGCGACACCTTGCCCGACGCCGGCACGGGCCCCGTGGCCGCCTACGAGGTCGAGGAGATGCGTCACATCCTGGCCGACGCCATCAACCGCCTCCCCGACCGGGAGAAGACGGTCCTCACGCTCTACTACTACGAGGGCCTCACCCTCGCGGAGATCGGCTCGATCCTCGGGGTCACCGAGAGCCGGATCTGCCAGATCCACACCAAAGCCGTGATCCAGCTCCGGGTTCGCATCGCGGCATCCGAGCGCGAACCCGCCTGACCCTCCCGTAGCGCGCCTGGCGCGCCGCCTGTCGCCTTCCCCCTCCCGGTCCTCGTCGCGCCCGTGAGGGGGAGGCTCCATGCCTCGAGCCCTGCTCGTCCTCTGCTGCACCGCGCTGTGCAGCACCTCCCTGGCCGTGCCGGCCGCCGCCGCCCCGGACCCGCCCACTCACGTCCCGCCGGTCGACGCACCGGTGCAAGACCCGTTCCGCCCACCGGTCACCCGCTTCGGACCCGGCAACCGCGGCCTCGAGTACGCCACCGCCCCTGGTACCGAGGTGCGGGCGACCGGTGACGGCCGGGTGACCTTCGCCGGGTCGGTGGCTGGGGCCCTCCACGTCACCGTGGTCCACGACGACGGGGTGCGCACCACCTACTCGTTCCTTGCCCGTGTCGACGTCCTGGTCGGCCAGCCCGTGCGCCAGGGTGCCGTCGTCGGCGTGACCCTCGACGACCTTCACCTCGGCGCTCGTCGCGGCGACGGCTACTTCGACCCTGCGACCCTGTTCGATCCGTCGCCGCCGCAGGTGCACCTGGTGCCCTTCGACGAGCCTCCGGGCGCCGGCGAGTCTGGCGAGCGGAGCGCGATCAACCAGATCATCGGCGGGATCGGTGGCGTGTTGGAGCACGCCGACGGGGTCGTGGGCTCCGTCACTGACTGGCTACAAGAGGGCGGGACGCAGCTCGTGCGGACTCTCGAGCACTACGCCAGCCGGTTCACCTTCCCGACCGCCGTCATCGACGCCGCCCTCACCGGGCTGGGGGCGTGGCAGCGCGCCCGCCGGGCGTCGAGCCGACCGTGCAGCGCCGACGGGGTGCCGCCGCCGCCTGCTGGGCGCCGGATCGCCGTGCTCGTGGCGGGACTGGGGTCGGACAGCGACAGCTCCACCATCGATCAGGTCGACACCGTCGGGCTCGGGTACGAGGTCCCCGACGTCCTTCGGTTCAGCTACGCCGGTGGGCGGGTGCCCGACGCCACCGACGGGCTCTCCTCCATCACCGCCACCGCCTACGGGGCTCCCGAGACCCAGACCGACCTCCGAGCGGCTGGCGCCCGGCTGGCCGACCTCGTCGAGGCGGTGGTGGCGGAGGCGCCCGGGGTCACCATCGACCTGCTTGCCTACTCCCAGGGCGGGGTGGTGGTGCGGCTCGCGCTGCTCGAGCTGGAGCGCCGCCACGGGTCACGGTGGCTGGGCCGTCTCGGTCTGGTGGCGACCCTCGGCACCCCGCACGGGGGCGCCGACATCGCCACCGGCGTCCACGCCGCGTCCAGCACGGAGACCGGCCAGGCGGTCCTCGACGTCTACTCCTACGTCACGGATCAGGAGCTCGACCACGACGCGGTGTCGGTGCGCCAGCTCGGGGAGACCTCCGAGGTCATGGCCACCCTCGCCGACCATCCGGTGCCGGACACGGTGACCGCGATCTCCATCGCCGCCCGGGGCGACATCATCGTGCCGGTGCCGCGCAGTGCGGCGCCCGGCATGGAGGAGGTGGTGGTGCCGATCACCGGGCGTGATGCCCACCGCGAACTGCCGGGGAGCTCGCAGGCCACCCGGGAGCTGGGCCTGGCGCTGGCCGGCCTCCCCCCGGGGTGCCAGGCCTTCCACGAGGCCCTGCTGGACCAAGGCGTGGGGGAGGGCATCAGCGTGCTGGAGGACATGGCGGGGGCGGCGGTGACGGGAATCGCCGCCTTCGCCGACGTGCGGGGGCCCTGAGCACACCGCTACCATCGTCTGCCGGCCCGGCGACCGCCTGGCCGTCT
>JBDSUN010000081.1:0-4984 GCA_039927735.1 Acidimicrobiales bacterium
AGACGATCAAGTACGCCGCCAACGCCTTCCTCGCCACCAAGATCTCCTTCATCAACGCAGTGGCCGCGGTGTGCGAGGCCGTAGGCGCCGACATCAAGGACGTCGCCCTCGGCATGGGCTACGACACCCGCATCGGCCACGAGTTCCTCAAGCCCGGCCCCGGCTGGGGCGGCAGCTGCTTCCCGAAGGATACGCGGGCGCTGGTGCGGATCGCCGAGGATGCCGGGTACGACTTCGGGCTGCTCAAGGGCGTCGTCACGGTGAACGACGAGCAGCTCAACCGGGTGGCAGGCAAGATCATCGACATCGCCGGCGGCTCGGTGGCCGGCAAACGCATCGGCGTGTGGGGCCTCACCTTCAAGGCCCGCACCGACGACCTGCGGGAGTCACCGTCGCTCTCGGTGATCCAGCACCTCATCGCCGAGGGAGCTGAGGTGCGGGGCTTCGATCCTTCCGGCCCCGGTCAGCTCAAGGGGATCGAGGTCGTCGACGACCCCTATGCGGCCGTCGAAGGCGCCGAGGTGCTGGCGGTGCTCACCGAGTGGGACGAGTTCCGCTGGCTCGACCTCGACAAGGTGGGCGATCTCATGGCGGCCAGGAACGTCGTCGACGCCCGCAACCTCATGGACCGGGCCGCCTTCGTGCGCCGCGGCTTCGACTACCGCGGCATCGGCCGCAGCTGAGCGCTCAACCGTCCAGGAGCTCGTCGAACCGGGGCAGGACGGCCTCGTCGCTGTAGGCCTCCTCGAAGGCCCGACGCGCCCGCACCCGCACGTCGGCGTCCTGGCGAAGATCTCGGATGGCCGCCACCACGCCGTCGACGTCACCTTCCCGCAGGCTGCGCCCCACCCTGTGACGCGTGATGGCCTCGTCGACGTTGCTGCCCTCGGGGCCGACGTAGAGCACGGGCAGGCCGGCCGCGAGGTTGGCGTGGAGCTTGGACGGGCTCATCACGCCAAGGGAGCGCTCGTCGAGGGTGATGAGGGCGACCTGGGCTCCGGCCATGACCGCCGGGGTGTCGTCCTTCGGCACATAGGGCCGGAAGGCGACGTTCGTGACGCCACGGGTCCGCACGGAGGCCTCGAGCTCCGTCCATCGCGCCCCACCTCCCATGAACACGAACAGGGCTTCCCCATCCAGCGCTCGAGCGGCGTCGAGCACGGTGTCGAAGCGGTGGCCGACGCCGGTGTTGCCGAGGTAGAGGACGACGGTCCGACCCGCCGCGTCCAGCTCGGCGTACCCCGGCCACGGCGCTGGTCGTTCCTCAGGGAACTGCCTCAGGCGCTCCCAGTTGGGGATCACCTCGAACCGCGGTCGAGGGGGGCCGTCGGCGTTCTGCTCAAGCACCGCAACCATGGCCCCGTCGAGCCCGATCACGACCTCCACCCGGCGGAACACCCAACGGTTCAGCGCATGCAGCCAGCGGCTGACCCGACCACCTGGCTGGAGCTCCCCGAATCGCTCGGCGGCGTCGGGGTAGCAGTCCATGCTCCACAGGACGATGCGCGCCCGGCGGTGCAGCATCTGGTGGAGCACGGCAGCCAGCACCAGGAACGGCGGTGTGGTCATGGCGACGATGACGTCCTGGCGGGGGAGTCGGAGCATCCGCAGCAGGCAGCCCAGGGAGAAGGACAGATAGCCGAGGAGGCGGCGGGCGCGGGAGGACTTGCCGAGGTCGGGCGTCCAGACCCGCCGCACGCGCAGGCGCGGTCCAGTCGTGCCCTTCCGCGCGCGGGAGAGGCCCTCGAGGTAGCCGGCCCGGCCGGTGACGATCGTGACATCGTCGCCACGCTCCGCACGATGCTCGGCCAGCGAGGCGGCCAGCTGGGCGGTGGGGCTGATGTCCGGGGCGTAGAACTGGTTGAGGATCGTCAGGCGCAACCGGGGCGACCCATCAGTCGAGCTGGGCGGCTACCGCAGCCACCATCTCCTCGACGATGGCCGGGAGGGTGCGCTCCGGCCGCCAGCTCGGGAAGTGGTCCCCGAACTTGGCCATGTCCGAGTAGTAGCAGATGTGGTCGCCGACCCGAGCCCGCTCGTCGTAGGTGAGGACGGGTCGCCTTCCGCCCGAGGCCGTGGCGATCAGCTCCACGCACTCGAGCAGGCTGGCGGCGTTGGCCTTGCCGCCACCGAGGTTGTAGGCCTCGCCCGGTCGAGGATCCTGGGCGAAGGCCCAGAAGGCGGCGATGACGTCGGCCGAGTGGATCTGGTCGCGCACCTGCTTGCCCTTGTGGCCGAAGATCGTGTAGTGGCCCTCCCGCAGGGCGGTGAGCACGAGGTAGCTGAGGAAGCCGTGGAGCTCGACACCGGCATGGTGCGGGCCGGTGAGGCAGCCACCGCGAAAGGTGCCGGTGCGGAGGCCGAAGTACCGGCCGTACTCCTGGGTGAGCACGTCGGCGGCGACCTTGGAGACGCCGAAGACGGAGTGGGTGCAATGGTCGAGGGACATCGTCTCGTCGATGCCCTGAACGAGAGACGGATGGTCGTACTCGAAGCGGGTCTCCAGCTCCTGCAGCGGGACGCGATTGGGGTTGTCGCCGTACACCTTGTTGGTAGACATGGTGATGAACACGGCTTGGGGGCTGTGTCGCCGGGCGGCCTCCAGCAGGTTGAGGGTGCCGACGGCGTTCACGTCGAAGTCGTCGAAGGGTCGCAAGGCAGCCAGGTCGTGGCTCGGCTGGGCGGCGGCGTGGATGACCAGCTCGTAGGCACCCGCCTGCACCAGCGCCTCGACGGCAGCTCGATCGCGGATGTCCGTGTCGTGGTGGGTGTACCGCTGGCACGTCGCCTCGAGGCGCTGCCGGTTCCACGTGGTGTCACCGCCGGGCCCGAAGAAGTCGGCCCGCATGTTGTTGTCGACACCGTGGACGTCGAAGCCGAGCCCGTCGAAGAACTCGACGGCCTCCGACCCGATCAGCCCGGCGCTGCCGGTCACCAGCACCTTCATGGGCGGGGACCCTACCGGTTGCCATGTCAGACTCCCGAGGCCACCCATGCGAGTCGCCATCACCCTCGAGCAGTGCTGGCACCGTGTGCCAGGCGGGACGGCGCGCGCCACCATCGACACCGTGGCCGCCGTGCAGGCCCACGGGAGCGTCGAGCAGGTGGGGGTCAGCGCCTGGCACCGGCTTCCCCCACCCGAGCCATGGCGACCGACGGTGCCCGTCCGCCGACTGCCCCTCCCGCGCCTCGCCCTCTACGACGCCTGGCAGCGATCCCGTCACCCGATCGTCGAGCGGGCCACCGGGGCCGTCGACCTGGTCCACGCCACCGCCCACGTGGCTTCCGCGTCGCACGCACCCTGGGTGGCCACGGTGCACGACCTGCACTTCCTCCACGAGCCCGGGCACTTCACCGCCCGGGGGGTATCGGTGTTCACCCGCTTCCTCGACCTGGTCCGCCAGGAGGCCGCCATGGTCGTGTGCCCGTCGGAGGCGACGGCGGCCGACTGCGAGACGGCCGGCATCGAGTGGGCCCGGCTGCGCATCACACCCTGGGGCACGGCCGCTCAGCCCGTCGGGCCTGGCGAGGCCGACCGGGTGCGGCGCACCTACGGGCTGTTGCGCCCGTTCGTCCTGTTCGTCGGCACGCTGGAGCCCCGCAAGAACCTGGCTCGTCTGCTCGACGCCTTCGCCCGCCTCGGCGACGTCGAGGCCGACCTGGTCATCGTGGGCCCGGACGGCTGGAGCACCGAGCTGCCTCCGACGGACGTTCGGCGCCTGGGGTTCGTGCCGCAGGCCGACCGGGACGCCCTCTACGCCGCCGCCACGGTGGTGGCCTACCCGAGCCTGCGGGAGGGGTTCGGCCTGCCCGTGCTGGAGGCGATGGTGCAAGGCGCGGCCGTGGTCACCTCGGCGACGACCTCTACCGCCGAGGTGGTCGGCGCGGCCGGGCGGCTGGTGGACCCGCTGGACGTCGATGCCATCGCCGGCGCCCTCCGCCAGCTGCTCGATGACCCCGACCTGGTCGCCCGGCTCGGCGCCGCCGCTCGTCAGCAGGCCGCGACCTTCACCTGGGAGCGCACGGCCGCCGCCACCATCGAGGCCTACGAGGCCGCCCTGGGAGGCCTGCGATGAGCGTCGCTCACGTCGGTGTCAACCTGCTCTGGTTGGTGCCGGGGGCGGTCGGCGGCAGCGAGCAGTCGACGCTGGCCACCCTGCGGGCGCTGCGCGACCTCGGTGCCGCCGATCTCGAGCTGCGGCTGTTCGTGCTGGAACCGTTCGCCGCTGCCCACCCCGATGTGGTCGACGCCTTCGCCACCGAGGTGCTGCGCGCCTCGGGCCGGTCTCGGCTGGTGCGGGTGGCCGCCGAGGCGACCTGGCTGGCGGCCCACAGCCGCCGCCTGGACCTCCTTCACCATGCGGGCGGGACCGCTCCGTTCGTGCGAGGCGCTCCCTACGTGCTCACCGTCCACGACCTGCAGCCGCTGGAGCGGGAGGCCACGCACGGTCGGCTCAAGCGGGCGTACCTCGGCGCCAGGCTCCCCCGGTCGGTCCGGGGCGCGCGCGCGGTGGCGGTGCCGAGCGAGTTCGTCCGCCGGTCGATGCTGGAGCACGTCGACGTGGGCCCTGAGCGGGTGACCGCCATCGCCCACGGGGTCGAGGTGCCGCCGGGCACCTCGACCCTCGCCGCCGAGCTCCGGGCCAAGTACGCGCTGGCAGGGCCGATCGTCCTGTACCCGGCCATCACCTATCCCCACAAGAACCACGTGACCCTCGTGGAGGCCTTCGCTCGGGTCCGGTCGCAGCACCCCGACGCCGTGCTGGTGCTCCCGGGAGGACGGGGGTCCTGCGAGGCCGATCTCCGTGCCCAGGTGCTGCGCCTCGGCTTGCAGGACCACGTCTGCCGGCTGGGCCGGATCCCCGACGAGGAGGTGGCCGGCCTGTACGCCGCCGCCACCGTGGTGGCCGTGCCTTCCCGCTACGAGGGCTTCGGCCTGCCGGCCGCCGAGGCGATGGCGGCGGGGGTCGCTCTGGTGGCTGCG